>DATMFX010000333.1:0-6037 GCA_035555995.1 Hyphomicrobiales bacterium
TGCTGGCTGTCGTTCACGCGCACTGCCAGCAGCGTGGCCAGACGGCGCCGGGCCGGCGAAGGCGCGGTGTCGTCCTCGGCGGGGTCGGGCAGGCCGGCCAGGGCCAGTTCTTCCTCCAGCTCGCCCTGGCGGTTCAAGAGGTCGTAGACCTTTTGCTGCAGCACGCCCAGTTCGCCGTCGGCAAGCGGCCGCGGCTCGCCGTCGTCTTCCGGATGGTCGATGTCGTGCAACAGCATCTGCAGCGGCGCGCTCACCTGGGTGGACAGCACCAGGGCAATGATCAGCGTGAGCAACAGACCGATGGCGATGGCGCCGTAGAAGACCAGCTGCGGGCTGCCGAGCGGGTTGCGCAGCAGCGCTTCGTCGAGCGTGAGCAGCACGTAGCCGGCCACCGAACCCTGCAGCGTGATGCCGGCCTGGTAGGTGGTGGGCGAGGCGCCGCCCTGCAGGGTGTCCACCGAAGTGGAGGCAAGCACCAGGCCGTCGACGTTGGTGATCACCGCGCGGGTGATGCCCGGTTCCTGCACCAGTTGGTTCACCACCACGTTCAGGCCGAGCACGTCGTTGGCCAGCACCAGTTCGGTGACCGAATCGGCGGTCTGCTTGGCCAGGATCAATCCCAGCGTTTCCGTCTGCTGGCTGAGCGACTGTTGCAGTTGCAGTTTCAGCGCCAGCCAGAAGCCGACGACGATAGCGGTGAGCAGCAGGCCGAAACTGACGGCGATCTTGTATTTCAATGCCATTGTGTACCTAAAGCTGGCTGGCGGTGAGCGTGATGACTTGTTCGGTGACGACGGGGCAATCCGGTGCCAGGGACGGCGCGCGCATGGCCCGGCCCTGGGCGTAATCCACCCCGAGCTGCCAGAGCAGCGGCAGGGTGCCCGTGTCGTCCGCCTGACATGTTGCCACGGGCAACCCCCGTTGGTGAACGTGCGCGATCAGTTCCTGCGTACTGGCGCACTTGGCGGGGTCGTGCGCCAGGTCCTGCAACAGCGATTGGTCCAGCTTGAGCAGCACCGGATGCAGTTTTTCCAGGATGCCGAAGGGTGCCAGGGCGCAGCCGAAATGGCCGATCACCAGTGGCAGGCCGCACTCCGCCAAACCCTGGCAGAAGACAGTGGCCTGCGCCACGCTGTCCTGGATGTCGATTTCGCTCAGCTCGATGACGAGGCGGCTGCGCAGCGTGGGAACCGCCTGCAGGCGCGCGCCGAGCCAGGGCAAAAAGTGCGGGCTGCGCAGGGAGGCGCCGCCAAGTTTGAGGATCAGGCGTTGCCCACCGGCGTTTTGCCCAAGCGCTTCGAGTGCGCTGACCAGCAGCAGTTGGTCCAGTTCCTCGCCCAGACCGTGGCGGCCGGCAAGCGCCATGCAGGCGCTGGAGGCCAACGAGCGGCCATCGGTGTCGAGTGCCTGCAGTGAGGTGTCGAGGCCAAATGGCGTGGTGCCACGCAGTGGCACCAGCGCTTGATAGATGAGCCTGAAGCGCCGTTCGCGCAGCAACTGCCGCACCTGGGCAAGCGCGGCGGTGCTTGCCTGCGTGAGTTCGTCAGTGGTGGATCCTGCGGATAGCGGCTGCGAGGGCAACGTGTGCGGGGAAGCTGCCGGAAGCGATGCTACGGATGGCGTTTGCAGGTGGGATGTGGACGTAGGCGACGGCACTGAAGACGTTTGCAGAGCAGACGTTGGCGCAAGCCGAGGCAGGCAAGCTGCCTGCAAGGGAGAGGTTTGAGCGGGCGCATCCGCCGTGGCCTGCTCTGCCGGCTGCACCCTCAACAGCCATGCGGCGTTTTGCCCCGACAGCGCCTCGAACCGGAATTCCAGGCGCAATTCACTGCCATCCTGCCGGCGGCCACGCAGCGCGAGCGGGTCGGTGGGCGGTGCGGCGCCGAATACGGCGCGCAACCGGTCGCGTTCCTCGGGATGCACCAGGTTCAGCAGCGGCGTGCTGGCCATGGCGGCGAGGTCCTCAAAGCCGAACAGGCGCGCGTAGGCGGCGTTGCAATAGGTGTGCAGGCCGTCGAGCAGGTAGGCGTGGGCGATCGGGCTGTCGTGCAGCAGGCGGTCATGACGCTGCGTCAGTGCCTGGCAATCGGCGTCGAGCCGCTGCAGGCGCTGGTTCTGCTGCAGATTTTTTGCCTCGCGCAGCACCGCGGCGATATGTGTTTCGATGGCGTCCGTGCTGGACAGCAACTGCTGCACGCTGGCGCCATACAACGCCAGTGGCGACGCATCCGCCGGCGCATCGACCAGCAACAGCAGCAACTTGCAGCGTTGGTCACGCAAGACTTGCAACAGCGCGGCGGGGGCCAGGGAGGGCGTGGGGTAGCACAACAGCAGATCCCAGCGGCGGGTGAGCAGGGCGCTCAGTTCGCGGGCATCGGCGGCGTAGCCGGTGTGAGGCGTCAGCCCGGCGCTGCGCAGGCCGCTGATCAGACGGTTCGGCTGTTCGCTCGAGGGAGCAACCACCAGAAGGTGCAGCTTGTATTGATCGTCATCCACGAGAACCCGCTCGCTCCAGCTCTTCTGCCCGGCGGCATTATAGTGGGGTTTTGGCGGGTCTGCCGGCTTCCTCGCGCACCAGGCGCGGCACCAGATAACCCGGCAGCCGTGCCTGCAGCGCCGCCACCAGGGCCAGGGCGTCCGCTTCGCTGACGGCAAAATGCCCGGTGCCCTGCACGGGGTCGGGAAAGTGCAGATAGTAGGGCAGCACGCCGGCGGCAAAGAGACGCCGGCTCAGGGCGTCGAGCGTCTCCACATTGGCATTGATGCCCGCCAGCAGCACGCTCTGGTTGAGCAGCATCACGCCGGCTTCGCGCAGCGCGGCGCAGGCGCTGTCCACCGCGGCGTCGAATTCACGCGCATGGTTGGCGTGCAGCACCAGCACCACCTGTCGTTCGCCTGTTTGTTCCTCTTCGCGCAGCAGGCGCAGCAAGGGGGCATCGACCCGATCGGGCAGCACCAGCGGCAGGCGGGTATGCAGCCGGATGCGGCGCACGTGCGGTATTCGGCGCAGCGCCTCGAACAGCCATTCCAGGTGGGTATTGGACAGGGCCAGGGGATCGCCGCCGCTGAGGATCACCTCGTCGATGGCGGCATCCTGTTCGATATAGCGTAGACTCTGCTGCCATTGTTGCCGGCTTTGGCGGTTTTCCGTGTACGGAAAGTGGCGCCGGAAACAGTAGCGGCAATGGATGGCACAGGCCTGGGTGGCGATCAGCAGCACCCGGCCCCGGTACTTGTGCAGGATGCCGGGCGCCACGGTGGCGGCCTGCTCCTGCAACGGGTCGGTGCTGTAGCCTGGCGTATCCAGCAACTCGGCCGCGGCGGGCAGTACCTGCAGCAGCAGGGGATCGTGCGGATCGCCGCGTTGCATGCGCCAGGCATACGCCCGCGGCACGCGCAGCGCAAAGGCGCGCAGCGCGGCGTCGGCATAGCCCACCTCGTTGGGTTGCAACTGCAGCAGGCGCAGCAGTTCCAGCGGGTCGGTGATCAGATCGGCCAGTTGTTCCTGCCAGGTGGGAAGGGGATGGAGCGGAAGGGTCTGCGGCATGGCGGCATTATCCCGTGCCCGGCAGCCCCTTGGCAAAAACGTTTACGTGGCCGGCGCGTGCCGGCAATGGGGGGGAGACGCCATGCGACGCCTGGATCGGACGATGCACGTGCTGCGGCGCGGATTGGTTTTGTTGCACAAACCCTTATTGCGGGGATTCTCGCGACGAGGGGCGTGGCAGGGATCGTTGCAGAGATTATTGTCGCGGGGATTCGTGTTTCTGGGAGTGGTGTTGTGCCTCGGCAGTGCCGTAGCCGCCGAGAATGATGCCCAGGCACCGGTGATCCTCGCGGTAGGCGAGAGCACCACCGCCGGTTTCGGCGTGGCGCGCGATGCTTCCTGGCCCGCGCAACTTCAGGCGTTGCTCGACGATGCCGGCCACCACTATCGGGTGGTCAACCACGGCCGCAGCGGCAGCACCACCACCATGGCGCTCAGCCGGCTCGGCGAAGGCCTGGCCCTGCAACCCGCCTACGTGATCATCGCCCTGGGCGGCAACGACCGCAGCATGCGCATGAGCGCTGAGGCTACCAAGGAAACCCTGCGCCGCATGGTGGCGCCCTACGTCCAGAGCGGTGCCCAGGTGTTCCTGGCCGACCGCACCCCAAACACCGATGGCGGCGACGCCGGCCAAGGTTTGCTGTATGCCGAACTGGCCCGGGAAACCGGCGCTACCCTGATCCCTTCGCTGCGCGAAGGCCTCGCCGGCGATCCCGCGCTGCTGCTGTCCGACATGTCCCATCCCAATGCCGACGGCTATACCATCATCGCGGAACGGATGTTCACGCTGCTGCAACCCTACCTCGAACCATAACAAAGTAGGCACCTTCCACTGAACGTGGAAGCAGTCCAGCGCTGGTGCGAAACCCGCCCGGCAGGTATCATGCGCCCCTTTCCGTTTCCCCTGGGTGGCCGGGCCGCCTGGCCGGGCACCACCACCTAGAGGTATCTATGGCAGTTTATTCGACCAGCGAATTCAAAGGGGGCCTGAAAGTCTTACTCGACGGCGATCCCTGCTCCATTCTCGAAAACGAATTCGTCAAGCCCGGCAAAGGCCAAGCCTTCAACCGCGTCCGCCTGCGCAACCTGCTCAATGGCCGCGTATGGGAACGCACCTTCAAATCCGGTGAAACGCTCGACGGCGCCGACGTCACCGAATCCAGCATGGAATACCTCTACAACGACGGCGAGTTCTATCACTTCATGAACACCGACGGCAGCTTCGAACAGGTGGCTGCCGACCGCAACGCCGTTGCCGACGCGATCGACTGGCTCAAGGAGCAGGAAATCTACACCGTCATGGTGTGGAACGACGCGCCCATTTCCGTCACCCCGCCCAACTTCGTCGAACTCGAAGTGACCGAGACCGATCCCGGTATCCGCGGCGACACCGCCACCGGCGGCACCAAGCCTGCCAAACTCAGCTCCGGCGCCGTGGTCAAGGTGCCGCTGTTCGTGGAAATCGGCGACGTGCTGCGTGTGGACACCCGCACTTCCGAGTACCAGAACCGCGTCAAGAAGTGAGCCTTGGGTGCCATGTCGGCCACTGACTGGCGCCCCACCGCTACACTCGAGGCCCTGCGCGCCAGGGCCGCGCTCAATCGCCTGATCCGCGACTTTTTTGCCGCGCGTGACGTGCTGGAAGTGGAAACTCCGCTGCTCAGCCGCCACAGCGGCAGCGATCCCTATCTGCATCCCTTCTGCGCCCCTTACCAGGGGCATCCCGCCGATCCGGGCCAGCCGCATTACCTGCAAACCTCGCCCGAATTCGCCATGAAGCGGCTGTTGGCGGCGGACAGCGGCCCCATCTATCAATTGGGCAAGGCGTTTCGCAACGGCGAAAGCGGCTCGCGCCACAATCCCGAATTCACCATGCTGGAATGGTATCGGCCGGGCTTCACGCTGGAACAGCTCATGGAGGAAGTGCAGGCGCTGGTGCAGGCCGTGCTGGATTGCGGCGCGATCGCGCGGCTGTCCTACGCCGAGCTGTTTGCGCGCGGGCTTGGCATCGATCCCCACGCCTGTACGTTGCCCATCCTGCAAACCTTGGTGCGCGAACGCGTGGATGCCGCGCTTTGCCTGGACGAACGCGATGCCTGCCTCGATGCGCTCTATAGCCACGTGCTGGAACCGGCGCTGCGCGAGCCCGTGTTCATTTGCGACTATCCCGCCAGCCAGGCCGCATTGGCCAGGGTGGTACAGGACGAAGCGGGGCATTGGGTGGCCAGGCGTTTTGAATTGGTGATCGGCGGGCTGGAACTGGCCAATGGGTACGACGAACTGAGCGATGCCAATGAGCAGGCGCGGCGTTTTCAGGCGGATAAGACACGGCGCGAAGCGCTTGGCTTGCCGCCGCTTGCGGGCGATGCACGTCTGGTGGCCGCGCTCGAGGCCGGTTTGCCGCCCTGCGCCGGCGTGGCGCTTGGCGTGGACAGGCTGCTGATGCTCAAGTGCGGCGCGCGCACCATCGACGACGTGCTGGCGTTTCCA
>DATMFX010000334.1:0-9266 GCA_035555995.1 Hyphomicrobiales bacterium
GTAACGGCGAAAGAACAGCCGCGCGCGCGCGATCGGCGTGCGATAGCGATTGAGCGGCGGCCGGCGATACACGCGGGCGCCGAAACGGCGGCCGATGAAGTAGGACAACCAATCCCCCACCACGGCGCCGCCGATCGCCCACAGCAGTACCGGCAGCGCCGGCACCGTTCCCAGGCCGATCAAACCGCCGGTGGCGATCAGTAGCGCGGTGGAAGGAATCAGGAAGCCGATGATCGCCAGCGATTCGCCGAAGGCCAACAAGCCAAGCACCGGCCCTGCCCACATGCTGTTCTGGGTGATGAAGTCGGTGGCCTGGGCTATGAGCGTTTCCACGAATTGTTCTCTGCTCCCTGTGGGAGCTCCTGCGCGCTGAAATGCAACGAACTGCCGATACAGGACACTAGGGCTCGGCCGCGTCCGTAACCGGCCGGTCGCTGCCGTCCTGCGTTTCCAACGGATCGCGTCCCCGCAGGCGGTCACGGTACAGGGTGGCCTGCACCAGCATCAGCAGGGTGATCGGCGTGGTGACGGTGAGGAACAGGCCGATCAACAGCTCATGCACCACGGGCCGCGTCTGGGTGAGCGAAAAATAGAGCATCGAGGCCAGCAGGATGCTACCCATGCCGAGCGTGGCGCCAAGGGTCGGCGCGTGCACCCGTTCGTAGAAACTGCGCAGCCGCACCAGACCGAGCGTGCCGATGAAGGTCAGGCTGCTGCCAAGCAGGATCAGCGCGGACACCAGCAGCGCCGCCCACAGCGGCAGTTCATGCAGCGTCGTCATTCGATGACCTCCCCGCGCATCAGAAACTTGGCCATGGCCGCCGTCGACACGAAACCGAGCAGCGCAATCACCAATGCCGCTTCAAAATAAAGCGTGGTGCCGGAGCCAATGCCGAACACCAGCAATAGCAGCATGCCGCTGCTGTAGAGCGCATCCATGGCAAGCACGCGATCCTGCGCGCGCGGCCCGCGCAAAATACGCACCGCGGCCATCAGCATGGCAAGCGCAAGCAGCACCTGGCCGATGAACAGGGCCACACCCAGAATCGCGGCGTTCATTCGAATATCTCCATCAGCAGGCACTCGTAGCGCGTCTTGAGGATCATGCCCCAATCGTCATCGTCGGCGAGATCGAGCACGTGGATCACCAGAATGCCGTCGTCCGGATTGTGGCTTACCCAGCTGGTGCCCGGCGTGGCGGTGATGATGCAGGCGAGCACCGCCAGGCCGTAGTGCGAGCGCAGCGCCAGGGGAATCTGCACGAAACCGGGCTTCCTGCCGGGCGGATTGCGCAGCACCACCTGCGCCACTTTGTAGTTGGAGCGCACCATGTCCATGAAGAACGCGCCGGCGAGCCGCGCTATGGCGGTGGGCCGCCGCAGCCGCATGGGGGGAATGTCGAGCTGCCGCAGCAGCAGCGGTCCAAGCAGGCCGAAAATCAACCCCAGCAGCCACTGACCGGGCGCCAGGCTCTGGTTGAGCAGCAACCACGCCACCAGCAGCGTCAGCGATATATAGGGATAAGGCAGCCAGCGCATCATGGCGCTTCTCCAACGGCTCCGGCGGCTCCAGCGGCAAGCGCCGCGGGCGGCGGCGTCATGATGCCGGTCTGCGTGCGCGTGCCGAACAGGCTGTCGGCGGTATCCTGCATGAAGCTCATGGTGGGTTCGGCGCGCACAGTCATCACCACACACAGGTACAGCAGTATCGCCACCGGCGCCAGTTCTATCGGCCGCACGTGCGGCACCGCGCGCTCTATCGACGCCCAGAACGAGCGGATGCCGGCGCGGAGCATCGCCACCACGGTAACGAAACCGGAAAGCAGCAGCGTTACCAGCAATATCCAGTTGGCCCGCGGCATGGGCGTCTCCGGCGTGATGCCGTTCTGGGCGAAGGCGCCCGCCAGAATGGCGAACTTGGCCACGAAACCGGACAACGGCGGCAAACCGGACAGCAACAGGGCGCAGGCAATGAAGGCCACGCCCAGCACCGCCAGAATCGCCGGCACCGCCACGCCGGCATCGCCCTGCTCGCCCGGCTCCTCTTCATCCTCCAGGCCGTAGGCCTCGAGCGTGACGGCAAGGATGTCGTCGGCCACGGTGCGCCCGCGTTCGATCAGTTCGATCAGCAGGAAGAACGCGGCGATGGCCAGGGTGGAGCTGACCAGGTAATACAGGGCCGGTGCGATGATGCCGGGTTGGTTCATGCCGATGATCAAGAGCAGCGTGCCGGACGACACCAGCACGCAAAAACCGGCAAGCCGGCTCAGCCCCTGCGCGGCAAGCATGCCAAGCATCGCGAAGAACACCGTGGCCACACCGCCCACCACCAGCCAGCCAGCGCCGAACAATACCGTGTCGCCCGCCTCGCCGCCGGTGAGCACGGAACCCACCCGCAGCACGGCATAGATACCCACCTTGGTCATGATCGCGAACACGGCGGCCACCGGCGGGCTTGCCGCCGCGTAGGTGCTCGGCAGCCAGAAGCCCAGCGGCCATATCGCCGCCTTCACCAGAAACGCGATGCCGAGTATGGCGGCGCCCACTTCGAGCAGTATGCGCTCGCGCTCGCCAAGTCCGCCGATGCGCTGCGCCAGGTCCACCATGTTGAGCGTGCCGGCGCTGCCGTAGATCAGGCTTACGCCGATCAGGAACACCGACGAAGCCGCCAGGTTCATGGCAATGTAATGCAGGCCCGCCCGCACCCGCGCGTGCCCGGAACCGTGCAGCGCCAAACCATAGGAGGCGGCAAGCAGCACTTCGAAGAACACGAACAGGTTGAACAGATCGCCGGTGAGGAAGGCGCCGTTGAGCCCCATCAGCAGAAACTGGAACAAGGGATGAAAATAGCTGCCGGCCTTCTGCCAGCGCGCCAGCGAAAACACCAGCACCGCACAGGCGAGTATCGCGGTCAGCAGCAGCATCAACGCCGACAGCCGATCGGCCACCAGGGCAATGCCGAACTGCGCCGGCCAGTCGCCGAGGCGGTAGACCTTCACCACCGCCACCGGATCGGCATTCACCGCCTGCACCAGGCCCACCGCGATGCCGAGCAGGGCAAAGGTGGAGGCCAGGCTGATGAAGGCCAGCAGCGAACGGTTGCGGCCATCGAGCAGCAACAGCAGGCCGCCCACCAGCAGCGGCAGGATGATCGGGGCGATGATCAGATGATCGCTCGCGCTCATGCATCATCCTCGCGGCCGTCGACGTGGTCGCTGCCGGTCAGGCCGCGCGAGGCAAGCAGCACCACGAGAAACAGCGCCGTCATGGCAAAACCGATCACGATCGCGGTGAGCACCAGCGCCTGAGGCAAGGGATCGACGTACTGGGACACGTCCACCGCCACGTCCGGATCGAGCACGGGCGGCGCGCCGATGCGCAGCCTGCCCATGGCGAAGATGAACAGGTTCACCGCGTAGGACAGCAGCGACAGGCCGATGATCACCTGGAACGTGCGTGGCCGCAGCAGCAGCCAGATGCCCGATCCAGCGAGAATGCCAATGGCGATCGCCACGATGATTTCCATCAGTCCCGTTCCTCCATGATAGTTGCCGCCTTGGCGGCCGCCGCCTGCGCCGCGCGGGGCACGCGCAACGATTGGTGCGCCAGCGCGATCAGCACCAGCACCGTGGAGCCGAGCACCACCGCAAACACCCCGAGATCGAACAGCAGCGCGCTTGCCAGCGGCACGTCGCCGAGCAGCGGCAGTTCCACATGGGCGAAGGCCGTGGTCAGGAACGGCCGTCCGAACCACCAAGCGCCCATGCCGGTGCTTGCCGCAACGAGCAAGCCGGCGCCGACCCAGCGCACCGGCAGCACGCGCAGGCGCGCCTCCAGCCAGCGCACGCCGCCGGCCATGTACTGCAGGATGAAAGCGATGGCAAAGGTCAGGCCGGCGACGAAGCCGCCACCCGGCATGTCATGGCCACGCATGAACAGGAATGCCGCCATCATGGCGATCACGGGAAACAGCAGGCGCATCAGGAATCCCGGCACCAGCACGTAATGCGTGGTGAGCGGTCCGTTGCCGTCGTCGTCGTAGCGGTCGGCGTCGAAGAGATCCTGGAAGCGCTTCTGTTCCGGCGCGTCGATGCTGTCGCGCGCGGGGCGGAAACGCCGCAGCAGCGCGTACACGGTGATCGCCGCGGTGCCCAACACCGTCACCTCGCCCATCGTGTCGAAACCGCGGAAGTCCACCAGGATCACGTTGACCACGTTGCGCCCGCCGCCTTCCGTATAGGCCAGTTCGAGGAAATTGGTGGCCACGCTGCCCTCCAGCGGCCAGATCATCACCACGTAGGCAAGCGCCGCCAGGCCCGCGCCGCCCATCAGCGCGACGACGAAATCGCGCATGCGCCGCATCCGTGCCCGTGCCAGTGCTTCCTTGTAGCTGCCTTCTATGCGCTTTGGCAGCCAGCGCAGCCCAAGCAGCAGCAATACCGTGGTGACGACCTCCACCAGCAATTGCGTCAACGCCAGGTCCGGCGCCGAAAACCAGGCAAAGGTGATGCAGGTGGCCAGCCCAGCACCACCCGCCAGAATCACCGCCGCAAGCCGGTGGTACTTGGCCTGGTAGGCCGCCGTTACCGCGCACATCGCACCCACCACCCAGACCAGCGCGAACGCCGCGCTGGCCGGCTGTGGCCAGGCCAGCGGCAACGAACCCAGATGCGGATAAAACGCCCAGCCGGCCGCCAGTATCGTCACGCACGCCAGCAGAAACATCTGCGCCTGCAGCCGGTTGGTGCTCAGCACCTGTTCCAGCGCCCTGGCCCAGCGCCAGGAAATCACCACCACCGCGCGCTCGAACAAACGCTTGCCGGCCAGCCGGCGCAACAGCGGCGCCCCTTCGATATCGCCGGAAAGATAGCGCTGCAGCGCCAGATAGATCACCACGCCGCCGATCAGCGCGATGAAGCTCATCACCAGCGCCGGCGTGAACCCATGCCACACCGCCAAACTATAGTCCGGCGTCAGCACGCCCAGCGTGCCCTGCGCCGCAAGCGCCAGGAAGTCGCCCACCACGCGTGCCGGCGCCACCCCCACCAGGGCGCAGATCAACACCAGCAGCCCCACCGGGAACAGCATCCAGAACACCGGATCGTGCGGCTGGCGCGGCAGATCGCGCGCCGGCTCGCCGAAGAACACCTGGTGGATCAGGCGCAGCGAATAGGCCACGCTGAACATGCCGGCGAGCGTCGCCAGGTATGGCATGCCGCGGTCCAGTAAGGTATCCACGTGATATTCGATGGTTTCGGCAAAGAACATTTCCTTGGAAATGAAGCCGTTGAGCAGCGGCACCCCCGCCATGGCCGCCGCCGCCACCATGGCCAGCGTGGCCGTTACCGGCATGGCGGCATACAAGCCGCCGAGCCGCCGCACGTCGCGCGTGCCCGCCTCGTGATCGATGATGCCCGCCGCCATGAACAGCGACGCCTTGAACGCGGCATGGTTCATCATGTGGAAAACCGCCGCCACCGCGGCAAGCGGGCTGCCGAGGCCAAGCAACAGCGTGATCAACCCCAGATGGCTGATGGTGGAATAAGCGAGCAGCCCCTTCAGATCCTGCTGGAACAAGGCCAGGAAGGCGCCGATCAGCAGGGTGATCAAGCCCACCGGCGCAAACACCCAGAACCAGTATTCATGCGCCGACAGCGCCGGCCACAGGCGCGCCAGCAGGAACACGCCCGCCTTCACCATGGTGGCCGAATGCAGGAACGCCGACACCGGCGTGGGCGCGGTCATGGCGCGCGGCAGCCAGAAGTGAAACGGGAACTGCGCGCTCTTGGTCAGCACGCCCATCGCAATGAGCAGCAGCGTGGGCAGATAGAGCCGGTGAGTGACGATCTGCGGACCGGAGGCCAGCACCACGTCGAGATCGAAGCTGCCGACGATATTCCCAAGCAGCAGCATGCCGCCAAGCAGGCACAGCCCGCCGGCGGCGGTCACGGTCAAGGCCACGCGCGCGCCGTCGCGGGCATTCTGGTTGTGATGCCAGTAGGCGATCAGCAGGAAGGAGAACAGGCTGGTCAGTTCCCAGAAGAAGGCGATCTGGATCAGGTTGCCGGACACGACGATGCCGAGCATCGAACCCATGAACGCCAGCAGGAACGAAAAGAAACGCGACACCGGATCGGCCGGCGACATGTAATAGCGCGCATACAGCACCACCAACAGGCCGATGCCGCTGATCAGGACCACGAAGCACCAGGCCAAGCCGTCCAGCCGCAGGATGAAATCCAGGCCAAAGGACGGCAGCCATTCGAATTCGGCGCGCACCACCCCATCGGCCGCCACCGCGCCGCGCAGCAACAGGCCAAGGCAGAACACGCCAAGTGCCGTGACACCGGCAAGCAGGGCTTCGAGATTACGGGCGTTGGTGGGAAGAAAAGATGCGAGAAAACTGCCGATGAAGGGTAGGCCAACGATGGCGGTCAGGAGCAGAGCATCGTCCGGCATAATCGATGGAAATACCCCCTCAGTTGGTTACCTGTATCGGCGCTTTTTTCGGCAGCCCCCATTATGGTGGACTGACGGCCAAAATCAATGGGCAATACACCTGAACTTCATCATGCAAGTGCTTAATCGTGCAGGGGTTCGCATGATGGCAAAGTGCCTTTGCCCAGCACTCTGCCGCATCATTCGTGAACAGCTCGTTTGAGCAACCCGCGCCGAAGCTGCTATACAGGAAGCACCCAGGCGACAGAGGCAAACGCAATGAGCAAGAAATTCAAGGTGGGCGACCACGTGCGCTGGAATTCGGAAGCGGGACACGTCTCGGGCACGATAATCAAGGTGCATACGCGCGACTTCGACTACAAGGGCCATACGCATCGCGCGTCGAAGGACGACCCCCAGTACGAAATCAAAAGCGACAAGACGGACCACGTGGCCGCGCACAAAGGCAGCGCCCTCGACCACGCATGAACGCACACGCGGCGCTGCCGTTCTTCACCATCGGGCACTGCAACCGCAGCATCGGGGATTTCATCGCGCTGCTGCGCGACGCGCAGATCGCCTACGTCGTCGACGTCAGGAAGATGCCACGTTCTAGGATTTGTTGGCGTCCGAGGCCCGCGCCATGTCGCGGGCATGCTGGCCGGGTTTCTCGACAGGCGGCGTGTCGGCAGCGGCGTCTTCCAGCGCTGTGGTCACCGCCGCGCCACCTTCCAGCGTCCGATGCACCGGGCAGCGCGCCGCGATCTCCACCAGCCGTTGCCGCTCCGCGTCCGACAAGTCGCCTTCCAGATGCAGGCGCCGCGTGAACAGGTCTGCGGGCTCGAAGTCGTCCCGCCGACTGTGGCCCACCGTGACACTGATCCTGTCGAGCGGAAGCTGCTTGTGACGCGCATACAGGCGCAGCGTCATCGCCGTGCAGGCGCCAAGGCCCGCTGCAAGCAGGTCATAAGGCGTAGGGCCTGAACCAAGGCCGCCCACCTCCGGCGGTTCGTCGGCAAGAAAGCGGGCGCCGCCGGCGCTGACTTCCACCTGGAAGGCGCCCTCGCCGGTTTCCGAAACGGTCACAGCGCCGGATTGTTTGTCGCTACGCGCGGGGCGCGGCGGCGCCACGTAGCGCGAGGCCCAGGCGGCAATGATCGTCGCGGCAAAGTCGGAATCCTTGCGATCCGTCAGCAGATGGTCCGCGCCGTCGAGCGACACGAAACTCTTGGGATGCAGCGCCGCCTGGTAGATCGCGGTGGCATTGTCGATGCCGACTATCTCATCCTGAGGCGAATGCAGGATCAGCAGCGGCTTGCGCAGCGCGTGGATGCGTGCGGCCTGATCGTGGGAGGCGAGATCGTCGACGAACGAGCGGCGCAGCTTGAACGGCCGGCCTCCGATTTGGACCTCGGCCTCTCCCTCCTGCCTGAGCCGGTCGACGTCGTCCGCAAACAGCCGCGTGACATGCTCGATGTCCGCGGGCGCGCCGATCGTCACCACGCCTCTCGCTTCGGGAATATGCGCGGCGGCCGCAAGCACGGCGGCGCCGCCAAGGCTGTGGCCGATCAGCAGCGCAGGCGGATGGCCGGCTTGCCGCATCGCGGCGGCCGCGGCGATCAGGTCGGCGATGCTGCCGCTGAAACTGCTGTCGGAAAACTCGCCGCCGCTCTGCCCAAGTCCCGTGAAATCGAAGCGCAGCACGCCATAGCCGAGGCCTGTCAGCGCCTGGCCAAGCCGCACGGCGGCGAGCGAGTGCTTGGTGCAGGTAAAGCAGTGCGCGAACAGAGCATAGGATGCAACCGGACCATCCGGAAGGTCCAGCCTGCCGGACAGCAACTGCCCGTCCGCTCCCGTGAAATCAAACGCCTGCGTGATCATGGCATCGCTCCCGCTCGATGGTGCACTCTGTTGAATTCCCGCCAGGTATCGTATGGTTCAGCCAAACGCTTTTACAAGGACATACCCATGGGAGTCTTGATCGACGGTAAATGGCACGACCAATGGTACGACACGGCCGCAAGCGGCGGCCGCTTCATCCGCAGCGAAAGCCAGTATCGCCACTGGATCACGCGGGACGGCAGCCCCGGCCCAAGCGGCGACGGCGGATTCAAGGCCGAACCCGGCCGCTATCACCTCTATGTCAGCTGGGCCTGTCCCTGGGCGCACCGCACGCTCATCATGCGGGTACTGAAAGGACTCGAGGATATGATTTCGCTGTCGTCCGTGCATTGGCTGATGCGCGAGGACGGCTGGACCTTCAAGCCCGGACCAGGCGTGATCCCCGACCCGCTGAACCACGCCGACTTTCTGCACCAAGTCTACACCGCCGCCGATCCGCACTACAGCGGCCACGTCACCGTGCCGCTGTTGTGGGACAAACAGCGGCGCACGATCGTCAACAACGAATCCGCCGAAATCATCCGCATGCTCACCAGCGCCTTCGATGCGGTAGGCGCGAAGGCAGGCGACTATTACCCGGAGGCATTACACGCGGAAATCGACGCGGTGAACTTGCGGGTCTACGACAACCTCAACAACGGCGTCTACAAGGCCGGCTTCGCCACCAGCCAGGCGGCGTACGAAGAAGCGGCGGCCGGCGTGTTCGACACGCTCGACTGGCTCGAGCAACGTCTCTCACGGCAACGCTACCTGGTGGGCAATCAACCGACCGAAGCCGACATTCGCCTCTTCACCACGCTGATGCGCTTCGACGAGGTGTATCAATGCCACTTCAAATGCAACCGCCGCCGCATCGTCGACTATCCCAACCTCTGGGGCTTCACGCGCGAAATCTTTCAGCTTCCCGGGATCGCCGCCACCGTGAAC
>DATMFX010000335.1:0-2516 GCA_035555995.1 Hyphomicrobiales bacterium
GTGCGCCGCGATCGCCATGGCCGGTGCGTTCCGGAATGTCGACGCCGCGCAGGCGTGGGTTGTTGCGGATTTCCTCGGGCGTGTCGGCGTTGGCCATCATCCACCGGTGCTCGCCGGTATTCATGTCGATGGCGGTGATGCGGCCATAGGGCGGCTTGATCAGCGGCAGCCCGAAGGGGCCTTCCATGACGATGCCGCGCGAAGTCATGGCATAGTCGAAGTCGGCATTGCGCGTGTCCTTGCCCAATCCCACTTTCATCGGGTGCGAGGTGGAGGGAATGTAGAGCATGTTGGTATCGGGATCGAACGCCACACCCTGCCAGTTGGCGCCGCCGCCGAAACCGGGCATGAACACGGTGCCGCCGTTGGTTTCATCAACGATGGACGGCGGCGTGAACAGCGGCCCCCAGGTATAGCCTTCCAGAATGCGCAGCGCTTCCGCCTTGAGTTCGGGGGTGAAATCGATCAGGTCGTCTTCGGTGAGACCCTGCCGTTCGAACGGCGCCGGTTTGCTCGGAATCGGCTGGGTGGGCGACAGTTGCTCGCCCGGCACGCCATTTTGCGGCACCGGCGTTTCCACGATCGGCCACACCGGTTCGCCGGTCACGCGGTTGAAGGTATAGACCATGCCCTGCTTGGACACCTGGATCGCCGCGGGAATGGTACGGCCATCCACCTGCAGGTCGGCAAGCACCGGGCCGGTGGGCGGGTCGTAATCCCACACGTCGTGATGCACCAGCTGGAAGTGCCACAGGCGCTCGCCGGTTTTGGCGTCGAGCGCCACCAGGCTCTGCGAGAACAGGTTGTCGCCGGGGCGATGGCCGCCATACATGTCGCCGGTGGCGGCTTCCACCGGGATATAGACGATACCGCGTTCGAGGTCCGCCGACATGGTGCTCCACGAGCCCGCGGAACCGGTGTAGGCGTTGCTGCCGTCGCGCCAGGTTTCCGTGCCGAATTCGTTGCCCTGCGGAATGGTGTGGAACTTCCACAGCATCTTGCCGCTGTGCGCGTCGTAGCCACGAATGTTGCCGGCGGCGGCCTGCTTGGAGGCCGGCGACCCGCCGGAAGGGAACGTGGCGCCCACCACGATCACGTCGCCCACGATCATGGCCGGCGAGGTGCTGCCCACCGCCATGGCGTCGGGATCCACCTCGAAGCGGTCTTCCAGGTCATCGCGCAAATCCACCACGCCGGCGCTGCCGAACTGCGGATCGGGCTTGCCGGTGGCGGGATCGAGCGCCAGCATCTGGTAGCCGGGCGTGATCAGGATCAGGCGCGTTTCGCCGTCATTGCGATATACCGCCAGGCCGCGCCCGGAATTGATGCGCGGTCCGCGCCGGCTGCCTTCGTCCAAACGGAACATCCACAGCGTTTCACCGGTGACCGGATCGATCGCCACCACGTCGCGGCGCCTGCCCGCCGTGGTGTAGAGCACGCCGTCCACCATCAGCGGCGTGGCCTCGTAGTTGAATTCGGGTTGCGGACCGTGGTTGACGGTGTACCAGCGCCAGGCGACTTCCAGCGTGTCGACGTTGTCCTTGTTGATGTAGTCGAGCGGCGAATAGTGGGTGGACGCGGCATCGCCGTGATAGCTGAGCCATTCGGCATTGACCACGCGCTGCGCGGTGGACGCACCGTTCTGGACCGAGGCGACACGCACCGGCTCGCTGCTTTCATCCAGGCTGATGCGCACCAGATCCGCGGCGGCGGACGACAGCGCACTCTCCCCCGCCGGCAGACCGTTCTGCTGCAGCATGAACGCCACCAGCGAGGCATATTCCTGTGTGCTGAAACCGCCCGGGTCATTCACCGGCATAGTGCTGGCGGTGATCTGGTACAGCGTGGCCAGCGACTGCCCACCCCACTTGCTCCAGAAGCCGGCGCCGGTCAGTGCTGGCCCGGCCTCGCCGCCGCGCAGCGTGGCGCCGTGGCATTCGATACAGGAACGGACGTACAAGGTGGCGCCGGCGGCGGCCTGTTGCGAGGTGAATACACCGTCGCGGGTAGACTCCTGGGCCTGCGCCAGCCCCCCCACGCTCAACAGCGCGGCGGTGGTCAACAGGACGGGTAAGCGGGGCATGCGGGGGGCTCCTTTGCGGATGTTCGAATCAAGGAGGCCGATACTGCGTAAGCGCGGTTGAGGTGTCAACCGCGCTTTGGGGAGGGCATTGCGGAAACGGAATCAGCGCCCGGCGCGACGCGCAAACAGCGGCTGGATCAAGCGGCGCCAGGACAGCGCAAAACCGGTCCACACCAGGAACAGGGCGGCAAGCGAACCCAGTCCGGCGATGGTCTGCCCCCAGAAGCCAAGTATTTCGCCCGTATGCAGGAAGCGCGCGATGCCGCGCAGGCGCTGTGCCTTCGGCGTATCGCTGAAGCCGGTGACCGACACCACCTCGCCACCGGTGCGCGACAGCGCCAGGGTGTGCCGCAACTGCGCCTGGGCTCCATTGCCCTTGTCGATCTCGATCGACACCTGGTCGTCGCCGGGTTTGGGAATGGTAACGTTGACG
>DATMFX010000336.1:0-10964 GCA_035555995.1 Hyphomicrobiales bacterium
ACGTCCGCTACCAGCAGGTCGGGGTCGGACACCAGCAGCTTATGCAGCGGCAGGATGCCCACCAGCGTGTCGTCGCGGTCCACCACCAGGATGTTGTCGGTCATGTCCGGGATTTCGTCGTGGCGGCGCAGGTAGCGCAGCACCACGTCGAGCGTGTTGGTGCGGCGCACGGAAATGGTGTCGGTGTTGAGCAGGCCGCCGGCGGTGTCCTCGGGATAGGACAGCACCGCTTCCAGGCGCTTGCGGTCCTGCGCGTCCATGGCCTGCAGCACTTCGACGATCAATTGCTCCGGCAGGTTCTGCAGGATGTCGGCAAGGTCGTCGGTGTCCAGGTCTTCGGTGAGGCTTACCACCTCTTCCGGGCTGAGCTTGGTGAGGATGTCGGCCTGGATGTCGAGATTGAGGTAGTTCAGCACCTCCCCTTCGAGCTCTTTTTCCACGAGGTTCCACAACACTTCGCGGGTCTTGGCCGGGGAGGATTCGAGCAGGTGGGCGATGGTGGGCGCTGGCAGCAGGTTGAGCATGCGCCTTACCTGCACGAAGGCGCCGCTCTCCAGCGCACGGTTCAGCGCGTCGAGCCGCTCCTGCGTCAGCAGGCCTTTTTCGGTGATGGAGGCTTCGCTCACGTTGAAATCCGTGGGGGGTGGGGTAAAAGACGCGGCATTATACAGTGGGCCGCAGGCTCTGGCTGCCCGTCGTGACGCCAGGCGTGGGGTGGGTCACTCTTCGCCGAAGCGGCTTTCCAGAAGCGCCAGAATGGCCTGCAGGGCGTCGTGTTCGTCGTGTCCGTCGAGCACCAGGTTCAGCTCGCTGCCCTGCGGCGCGGCCAGCAGCATCAGCGACAGGATGCTCTTGCCGTCCACCGATTTCTGGCCGTTGTCGAGCGTGATGCTGCTTTGGAACACGGAAGTGGTGGCCACGAACTTGGCGGCGGCGCGGGCGTGCAGGCCGGCTTTGTTGGGCACGACGATGGTGGTGCTGATCATGCGGCGTGCCTGGCTGATGGGAGGAAAATACGGGTCACGGCAGGTCCTTGTGGCGAACCTGCGCATTATAGCCTGCCGCCAGAAAATGCCTGCCCAGTTTTTCGCACAGATACACGGAGCGGTGGTAGCCCCCGGTGCAGCCGATGGCCACGGTGATGTAGCTGCGGTTGTTGCTCTGGTAGCTGGGCAGCCAGCGGTCCAGGAAAGCACGGATGTCGGTCAGCATTTCCTGTACTTCGGGCTGCTGTTCCAGGTACTCCTGCACCGGCGTTTCCAGCCCGGTATGGCCGCGCAGGGCATCCACCCAGAAGGGATTGGGCAGGCAGCGGGCGTCGAACACGAGGTCGGCGTCCACCGGCACGCCGTTCTTGAAGCCGAACGAGAGGAACTGCAGCGCGATGCCCTTGGAATCGTGCTCCGCCACCCGGTTCTTGATGATATCGCGCAGCTGGTGCAGCGATAGCGTGCTGGTGTCGATGGTCAGGTCGGCTTCGGTGGCCAGCGGTTCGAGCAGGGTGCGTTCGTAGGCGATGGCTTCGAACAGGCTCAGTTCGTCGGTGGAAAGTGGATGCTTGCGCCGGGTTTCGCTGAAGCGCTTGAGCAGGGTGTTGTCGTCGGCGTCGAGAAAGATGATCTGGGCGTCGATGGCGGTGGCGCGCAGGCTCTGATAGATCTGCGGGAACTGTTCCAGGTCTTCGTAAAGGTTGCGCGCGTCGATGCTCACCGCCACTTCGGTGAGCTGCACGCTGTCGTCGCTCAGCCGCTGGGCCAGAGCAGACAGCAGGCTGGCGGGAATGTTGTCCACGCAGTAATAGCCGATGTCCTCGAGCACGTGCAGGCAGGTGGTCTTGCCCGACCCGGAGCGTCCACTGACGATGATGAGCTTCATCCCGCCCTCCCTGTGCGCGGGGTCAGTAACCGGCCGGCGAGAGGGCGGCCTGATACAACTCGGCGTCGCTCTGGGCAGCGCGCAGGCGCGCGCAGAAGGCAGGGTCGGTGAAGTGTTCCGCCAGCATGCGCAGCGTGTCCAGATGCCCTTCCACCGAACTTTCCGGCACCAGCAGGAAGAACAGGATGTCCACTGGCTTCTGGTCGATGGCGTCGAAATCCACCGCCTGTTTCAACTTGACCAGGCAGCCGATGGTGCGCTGGCAGCGGGCGATGCGGCAGTGGGGAATGGCGATACCTTCGCCGAGGCCGGTGCTGCCCAATTGTTCGCGCGCCACCAGGGCGTCGAAGATCAGGTCGGCACTGAGATTTTCCACTTGCGCAGCGATCAGGGCGGCGCTCGTTTCCAGCAGTCTTTTCTTGCTGCCTCCGGTTACGTTGCAAAACGTCAACTCCGGCCGGAGGATTGATTCCATTGTCATACCTACGATTCCTGAAGGAAGGCCAGCGGGCTCAGATTAGATTAGTTGCTTGCGTTCATTGGAAGGGGCGATTGCCAGGGATTCGCGGTACTTGGCGATGGTGCGCCGCGCCACCTTGATGCCCTGGTCGGCCAGTACATCAGCGATTTTGCTGTCGCTGAGCGGTTTTTTCGGGTTTTCCGCCGCCACCAGCTTTTTGATGATGGCACGGATGGCGATCGAAGAACATTCGCCGCCGCCGTCGGTGTCGACGTGGCTGGAAAAGAAATACTTGAGCTCGAAGATGCCACGCGGGGTGTGCATGTACTTTTGCGTGGTCACGCGTGAAATGGTGGATTCATGCATGCCCACCGCCTCGGCGATGTCGTGCAGCACCAGCGGCTTCATGGCTTCCTCGCCGTATTCGAGAAAGTTCTGCTGATGCTCGACGATCTTGATCGCCACCTTGAGCAGCGTTTCGTTGCGGCTTTGCAGGCTTTTGATGAACCAGCGCGCTTCCTGCAGGCTGTCGCGCAGGAACGCGCTGTCGCCTTCCTTGCTGCGCTGCGCCAGCGCCGCGTATTCGGGGTTGACCCGCAACCGCGGCGCGGTGTCGGGATTGAGTTCCACTTTCCAGCGGCCGTTGTGCTTGTTCACGAACACGTCCGGCACCACGTAGGCGGTTTCCGACGGCGTGATCTCGGAACCGGGGCGCGGATTGAGCGCCAGGATGATGTCGATGGCGCCCTTGAGCTCCGGCTCGCGGATGCGCAGCTTGCGCATGATGTGGTTGTAGTCGTGGCTGGCGAGTTGCGGCAGGAATTCGTCGATCACCCGTTGGGCGAGATCCAGGTAGGGATAGCTGGCACGGTCGAGGTGCTTGATCTGGATCGACAGGCATTCCTGCAGGTCGCGGTAACCCACGCCCACGGGGTCGAACTGCTGGATGCGGTGCAGCACCACCACCACTTCCTCGGCGTCCACTTCCATGTATTGCTGCAGGCCGGACAGGATGGAATCGATGGAGGAGGTCAATTGGCCATTGGGGTCGATGGCGTCGATCAGCGCGGTGGCGATCAGCCGGTCCTGGTCCGACATGGGGGTGAGGTTGAGCTGCCACACCAGGTGATCCTGCAGCGACTGGCCGACGCTGTTGCGCGATTCGAAATCGCCGTCGAAATCCTCGAAGTCGCCGCCGCTGCCACTGCCGCTACCGGCGCTGTTGATGTAGATGTCGTCCCAGGAACCGTCCACCGAGAGCTGCTCGGGAATGTCGTGATCGTTCCAGTTTTCCTCGGGATTGAAATCGGGTTCCTCGTAGTCGTCGCTGCGGCTGGGCGCTTCCTCGTGCGGCGACGATTGCTCGTGGCTGCGTGGCGCGTCGGGCAGGGAATCGAAATCCTCCTCGACTTCCAGCATGGGGTTGGACTCGAGCGCCTCCTGGATTTCCTGTTGCAGGTCCAGGGTGGAAAGCTGCAATAGCTTGATCGCCTGCTGCAGCTGCGGGGTCATCGTGAGCTGCTGGCCGAGTTTCAGTTGTAGCGATAATTTCATGACTGCCGACACTACCAGGGTTTGCAGCGCCTCGCGTGCGGGGCTAACGCGCAGACCGGGCTCGAATGTGCGGGGATGTTAGCAAAATGCATGCCGAGAAAATAGCCAAGCGCCGCCTATAGCGTTCAGGCCCCGCCTACATGGCGAAGCCTTCGCCCAGATAGACGGCGCGCACCTGGGCATTGGCCAGCACTTCCTGCGGAGTGCCCTGCGCCAGCACGCTGCCGGCGTTGAAAATATAGGCTTTTTGGCAGATATCGAGGGTTTCGCGCACGTTGTGGTCGGTGATCAGGATACCCACGCCCCTGGCGCTGAGTGCGCGGATGATGCCCTTGATGTCGTTCACCGAAATGGGATCGACGCCGGCAAAGGGCTCATCGAGCAGCATGAACGAGGGCTCCATGGCCATGGCGCGGGCGATTTCCACGCGGCGGCGCTCGCCGCCGGACAGGCGCATGCCGAGGCTGTCGCGCAGGTGACCGATGTGGAATTCCTGCAGCAGCGATTCGAGCAGGTCGTTGCGCTGCTGCTTGCCCAGCTCGGCACGCATCTCGAGGATGGCCATGAGATTGTCGGCCACGCTGAGCTTGCGGAATATCGAGGGTTCCTGCGGCAGGTAGCCGATGCCCTGGCGGGCGCGCCGCGCCATGCCGGCCTGGCTCAGGTCGCTGTCGTCCAGCCACACTTCGCCGGCGTCGGCTTTGACCAGACCGATGATCATGTAAAACGAGGTGGTCTTGCCGGCGCCGTTGGGGCCGAGCAGGCCGACGATCTCGCCGCTGGCGATCGCCAGGGTGGTGTCGTGCACCACCTGGCGCCCTTTGTAGCTCTTGGCCAGGCCGACGGCTTTCAGCAGATGCGTCACGCGCTATTCCTCGGCGGGCAGGATTTTCATGTTCACCAATTCACCGCTGTCGCCGCCATCGGCGGAAGCGGAGCGCGTTTCGAGGTCGTATTCGATGTGTTGGCCGTTGATGGTGGTCTCCGCCTGGGAGAATTCGGCGTTGCCGTCGGCGGTGACCACGCGTGCTTCATTGTTGAATACCAGCACGGCGCCGCTGGCGTGCACGAGCGCCTGGTCGGCGGTGGGTTGCTGCTGGAAACGCGCCGGCGCGCCCTTGGCGGTCACCCGGGTGATGACGCCGTTGCTGCGTTCCACGATGATTTCCTCGCCGCTGATGCGCATGGTGCCCTGGGTGATGACGGCGGGCGTGTTGGCATTGCCCTTGTAGACCACCTGGCCGAGGTTCAGGTCCAGTGCCGCCGAGGGGGCTTGTACGTTTAGGGGTTGATTGGCGTCCTCGGGCAGAGCCTGGGCCGGCGATGCCAGCAGTGCGGCCAGCAACAGCAGGAGGGCGCGGCGTGGCGCTTCAGGGCTGGCTTGGGGTGGGATCATGACGTCCTCGGACCTCTTGTAAAAGATTCAGGCGGTTACCGAGCAAGTCGCCGTGCATGCCCACGCTTTCCATGTGCTGCGCGGCGCTATCTATGGTGACCGGGCGATCCGTGCTGAATTCCCGGGCGGCGATGGCGGCATCGAGCTGGGACGTGCGTGCCAGCAGCGTGGAACCGTCGGCCAGCACGCGTTCCAGTTCCACCTGCTCGCGCAGTTCCAGATGATCGTCGGCCTGTTCGCCGTTGCCGTATAAGGTACCCGTCCGGGCGCTCAGCGACCAGGGGGTGCCGGTTTCCGGAAACCAGACGAAGGTAGGCAATGCCAGTTCCGCGCGGTCGCCTTCGGGGTAGTGCGTCACCCGGGCAGCCTGCAGGGTGTGCGTGGGGTGGCCGTCCGGGGCAAGCATGCTGCGCTGCATGCCGGTGATGAAATAGTCGAATTCCTCGCCCGGCGGCGTATCCAGCGTGGCCAGCCCTTCCTCGCCGGTGGAGCGGCCCTGCAGCCACAGCACGGCGGCAAGCACCAGTGCCACGGCGGGGAACAGGGTCAGGAACAATTGGCGCAGGGCTGGAAACGAAGGCAGGGTCATGGTGGCTTATAGATAGGGTTCGAGCACCGCGTCGTAGAGCCCCTGGCTCTTGAGCAGAAAGTCGCACACTTCCCGCACCGCGCCGTGGCCGCCGCGCGAGGCGGTGATCATGCGCGCATATTGTTTGACGCTGGCATGGCCGTTGGCCACGGTGATGCCCAGACCCACGCGGCGGATGCAGGCCAGGTCGGGCAGGTCGTCACCGATGTAGGCCACCTGGCTCAGGTCGAGGCCAAGCAGGGCGGTCAGTTCCTCCAGCGCCACCAGCTTGTCGTGGCGTCCTTGATACAAGTGGAGGATGCCGAGATTCTTGGCGCGGTTGGCCACCAGCGTGGAGTCGCGCGCCGTGATCAGCGCCACCGCGATGCCGGCATCCTGCAGCAGCTTGATGCCCTGGCCGTCGAGCGTGCAGAACGATTTGAGTTCTTCGCCGTGATTGCCGAAATAGAGCTGGCCGTCCGTCAGCACGCCGTCGACGTCCAGCGCCAGCAGACGAATGTCGTCGCTGGCGTCGACGCGTGATGAAATCGGGCGGCTCATGCGGTTCTCCTGCGCTTAGACGACATTGGCCTGGAGCAGGTCGTGCATGGTGACGATGCCCGCCAGGCTGTGGTCCTGATTCAATACCACCAGGCTGTAGATTGCGTTGTCCTGCATCACACGCGCGGCCTCCGATGCCAGCGCGTTGCCGGCGATGGCCTTGAAGGTGCCGGTCATCACCTCGCTCACCGTGGTGTGGTGAATGTCCAGCCCGCGGTCGAGCACGCGGCGCAGGTCGCCGTCGGTGAACACGCCGCACAGTTCGCCGCTGGCATTGCGCACGGTGGTCATGCCGAGCTTCTTGGCGGTGATCTCCAGCAACGCGGTGCTGATGGGCGTGGTTTCCCCGACGCTTGGAATGGCGGCGCCCCCATGCATGATGTCTTCCACCTTGAGCAGCAGGCGCCGGCCCAGGTTGCCGCCCGGATGGGAAAAGGCGAAATCCTCGGCGGTGAAGCCGCGCGCTTCCAGAAGCGCCATGGCCAGGGCGTCGCCCATGACCAGCGCGGCGGTGGTGCTGGTGGTGGGGGCAAGCCCGAGCGGACAGGCTTCGCAGGCCACGCTCACGTCGAGGTTGCTGTCGGCGGCGAGCGCCAGTTCCGACTGCGGATTGCCGGTAAAGCTGATCAGCTTCACCCCCTTGCGCTTAAGGATGGGCAACAGCGCCAGCACTTCGGGCGTGGTGCCGGAATTGGACAGCGCAATCACCACGTCCTCGCGCGTGACCATGCCGATGTCGCCGTGGCTGGCTTCGGCCGGATGCACGAAATACGCGGGCGTGCCGGTGCTTGCCAGGGTGGCGGCCACCTTGTTGGCGATATGGCCCGATTTGCCCATGCCCATCACCACCACGCGACCGCCGCAGTCCAGAATGATCCGGCAGGCGCGGGTAAAGGTGCCATTGAGACGATCCAGCAGCGCCGTAACCGCGTCGGCCTCGAGGCGAATCGTGTGGCGGGCGGAACTGATCAGGCGTTCGGGAGACATGGGGTGCTTACCGGGGGGAGAGGCCGCGCAGTTTAAGGGAATTGCAATACCTTGAAAACCTGCCACTTTTGGCGGGTGCGTGCTTTTGGTGCCGCGCCCGTTGGGGTGGCAGGGGCTTTAAGGTAGAATCCGCCGTTACCGTCGGGGGCATGCGTAGATGGCCTCGAACGAAAACGCGCGAACAGCACAGGATCGATAGTACCCATGGCTTTGCAGTGCAGTGAAATCAAACAGCTCCTCGTGGAGGCGCTTACCGGCGCCGAAATCGAAGTGATGGGGGGCGAAGGCAAGTACCAGGTACTTATCACCTCCACGCTTTTCGAAGGCCTCAATCGCGTCAAACGCCAGCAAACAGTTTACAAGGTACTCAATCCGCATATCGCCAGCGGCGCCATCCATGCGGTGTCGATGCTCCTGCAGACACCGCAGGAAGCAGCGGCCAGAACCTGATACAGCGGAGAATATCTTGGACAAACTCGTCATCCAGGGCGGCCAGCAGCTCAATGGGGAAATCCGTATCGCCGGCGCCAAGAACTCGGCATTGCCGATCATGGCGGCGGGCCTGCTCACCTCCGAGGTGCTCACCATCGGCAACCTGCCGCACCTGTACGACATTACCACCATGCTCGAACTGCTCGGCTGCATGGGCGTGGAATCGGTGGTGGGCGAAAAGCTGAACGTCGAGATCAACAGCAGCACCATCCGCCGTTTCAACGCGCCTTATGAGTTGGTGAAAACCATGCGCGCCTCGATCCTGGTGCTGGGGCCGATGCTGTCGCACTTCGGCGAGGCCGAGGTGGCCTTGCCCGGCGGCTGCGCCATCGGCAGCCGGCCGGTGAACCTGCATCTGGCGGCGCTCAAGAAAATGGGCGCCGACATCGAGGTGAGCAACGGCTACATCCAGGCCAACACCCGCGGCAAGCGCCTGAAGGGCGCGCACATCCTGATGGACGTGGTGACGGTAACCGGCACGGAAAACGTGATGATGGCCGCCACGCTGGCCGATGGCCAGACCGTGATCGAAAACGCCGCGCGCGAACCCGAAGTGGTGGATCTGGCGCGCTGCCTGCGCGCCATGGGCGCCGACATCAGCGGCGAGGGCACCGGCACGCTGGTGATCAACGGCGTGGAGAAACTACGGGGCGGCGCCTACCAGGTGATGCCGGACCGCATCGAAACCGGCACCTATCTGATTGCGGCGGCGGCCACGCGCGGTCGCATCAAGGTGAAGGACACCTGGCCGAGCATCCTCGAAGCCGTGCTCAACAAGCTGGAGGAAACCGGCGCCGAAATCCAGATCGGCGACAACTGGATCAGCCTCGACATGCACGGGCAGCGCCCCCGCGCGGTGTCGCTCACCACTGCGCCCTATCCGGCGTTTCCCACCGACATGCAGGCGCAGTTCACCGCGCTCAATGCGGTGGCCGAAGGCTCCGGCTCGATCACGGAAACCGTGTTCGAGAACCGCTTCATGCACATCCATGAAATGAACCGCATGGGCGCCGACCTGCGCGTGGAAGGCAACACCGTGATCTTCCACGGCGTGCCCCAGCTCAAGGGCGCGCCGGTGATGGCCACCGACCTGCGCGCGTCGGCAAGCCTGATCATCGCCGGGCTGGTATCCGACAACGAAACCATCGTGGACCGTATCTATCACATCGATCGCGGCTACGAATGCATCGAGGAAAAACTGCAACTGCTCGGTGCGAAGATCCGACGCCTGCCGTCCTGAGAACGCTCATGTTGGAACAGAAACTGGTGATTGCCCTGACCAAGGGCCGCATCCTCGACGAAGTGTTGCCGCTGTTCGAGCGCGCCGGCGTGATTCCCGCCGAGGATCTGGGCAAGAGCCGCAAGCTGATCTTCGACAGCAACCTGCCGAACGTGAAACTGATGGTGATCCGCGGTTCCGACGTGCCCACGTACGTCGAACTCGGCAGCGCCGACATCGGCATTGCCGGCAAGGACATGATTCTGGAATACGGGTCGCGCGGCTTCTACGAACCGCTGGACCTGAAGCTGGCGGGCTGCCGGCTGATGACCGCCGCGCCGGTGGGCGCGCGGCTCGATGCGCCGCGCCTGCGGGTGGCGAGCAAGTTCGTCAACGTGGCCAAGCGCTATTTTTCCGAGCAGGGGCGCCAGGTGGACATCATCAAACTCAACGGCGCGCTGGAACTGGCGCCGATCATGGGGCTGGCCGACTGCATCGTCGACATCGTCGACACCGGCAATACGCTGCGCGCCAACGGGCTGGAACCGCGCGACCTGATCACCGAAGTGAGCACGCGGGTGATCGTCAACCGCGCCGCCATGAAGCTCAAGCACGCGCAGATACAGAATCTGTTGCAGCGTTTGCAAGCCGCGATCGGCTGAGGGAGGTCCGGATGAACGTTGCCATTCGCAGACTCAATGCCACCGCCGCCGATTTCGAGGCCGAGCTTGCCAAGGCGCTGGCCTGGGAAGCGCTGGCCGGCGGCGACGTGGAAGACCGCGTACGCCGCATCGTGGCGGACGTGCGCACGCGCGGCGATGCCGCCGTGCTGGAATGGACCAATCAACTCGATCGCCTGCAGGCGCAGGACGTGACCGCCTTGCGCATTCCGCGCGAGCGTTTGCAGGCGAGTCTGGCTGCATTGCCACAGGATCAGGCCGACGCGCTGCGCCTCGCCGCCGACCGCATCCGCCGCTACCACGAGCGGCAGAAGCAGGACAGCTGGCAGTACGTCGACGCGGACGGTTCCGTGTTCGGCCAGCAGATCACGCCGCTCGATCGCGTGGGCATGTACGTGCCCGGCGGCAAAGCCAGCTATCCCTCCACCGTGCTGATGGACGCGATTCCGGCGCGCGTGGCGGGCGTGGGTGAGATCGTCGCCACGCTGCCCACGCCCGATGGGCAGATCAACGAACTGGTGCTTGCCGCATTGGCACTGGCGGAAGTGGACCAGGTGTTCACCGTGGGCGGCGCCCAGGCAGTGGCCGCGCTTGCCTACGGCACCGCCACGATTCCGCGCGTGGACAAGATCGTCGGCCCCGGCAACGTCTACGTGGCCGCGGCCAAGAAGCAGGTATTTGGCCAGGTGGGCATCGACATGGTGGCAGGGCCCTCCGAGATTCTGGTGATCTGCGACGGTCTCACCGATCCCGACTGGATCGCCATGGATCTGTTTTCGCAGGCCGAACATGACGAAGACGCACAATCCATCCTGGTATGCCCGGATGCCGCCTACATCGACAAGGTGCAGGCCAGCATCGCCCGGCTGCTGCCCGGCATGGAACGCAGCACCATCATTCGCGCCTCGCTCGAACGCCGCGGCATTCTGATCGACGTGCGCGACCTCGAACAGGCGGCGCAGGTGTGCAACCGGGTGGCGCCCGAGCACATGGAACTGTCGGTGAGTGATCCGGAAAAACTGCTGCCGCTGATCCGCCACGCCGGCGCCATCTTCATGGGCCGGCACACCTCGGAAGCGCTTGGCGATTATTGCGCCGGCCCCAGCCACGTGCTGCCCACGTCCGGCACGGCGCGGTTTTCCTCGGCGCTGGGGGTGTATGACTTCCAGAAG
>DATMFX010000337.1:0-4407 GCA_035555995.1 Hyphomicrobiales bacterium
ACTAATATGAAGCGTCTGTTCGCCGTCGCCTTCGGGCTGACTCTGGGCACCGCCGCCCACTCCCAGGAACCCTACCCCTTCGTTTCCACGCCAGTGGCGGAATTCAACGAGCCCTGGGCCCTGGAATTCCTGCCGGACGGCCGGCTGCTCGTCACCGAAAAAGCCGGCACGATCCAGTTGGTGACGCAGGACGGCCAGCTTACCGCGGTGAGCGGCGCGCCCGAAGTGGACTACTTTTTCCAGGGCGGCCTCGGCGACATCGTGCTGCATCCCGATTTCGCCTCCAACAAACAGGTCTACATCAGCTACGTGGAAGCCGGCCCCAATGAAACCCGCGGCGCCGTGGTGGCGCGCGGCACCCTGAACCTCGACGCGCCGGCCGTGGAAGGCCTGGAAGTGATCTGGCGCGCACAGCCCAAGGTGGAAGGCGGCCTGCACTTCAGCCATCGCATCGCCTTCGACGCCGACGGCTACCTGTTCATCTCCGCCGGCGAACGCAACCTGGACGCCGAAGAGCCCACCAAAAGCCCGGCGCAGGACCTCAACCGCACCCTCGGCAAGATCGTGCGCCTGAACGACGACGGCACCCCCGCCGCCGGCAACCCCTACGCCGACCAGGGCAGCCCCGCCAACGAAGTGTGGTCCTACGGCCACCGCAACCCGCTCGGCATCGCCTTCGATCCGCAGGGCCGCCTGTGGGACGTGGAAATGGCGCCACGCGGCGGCGACGAACTGAACCTGGTGGAACGCGGCGCCAACTACGGCTACCCCTTCGTGTCCAACGGCAACCATTACAACGGCAAGATCATTCCCGATCACGACACCGACACTGAAGGCAAATACCTCAAGCCCAAGGTGTGGTGGAACCCGGTGATCTCGCCCTCCAGCCTGCTGTTCTACACCGCCGATCAGTTCCCGGACTGGAAAGGCAATGCGTTCATCAGCGGACTGTCGTCGATGTCGATCATCCGCGTGGCCATCAACGAAGACAACGCCACCGAAGCCGAACGCTTCGTAATGGGCAAACGCATCCGCGGCCTCGAACAGGGCCCCGACGGCAACATCTGGGCCATCGAAGACGGCGCCGGCGGCCGCCTGCTCAAACTCTCACCGCGCTAGGAAACCGTTTGATCAAAAAAGGCTGGCTCGTTGAAGCCGGCCTTTTTTTTGTGCGTGGCCCGCATTGGGACCGCTGCGCCTCTGGCGTCCCTGTTGACCAGCCAGGGGACGCTACAAGCACATCCATGTGCGCTCGGTGATGGCCATCCCTGGCCATCAACGCCCCTGGCTGGTCAACAGGGACGCCAGAGGCTTTGCATTACACTTCAGTGCCCCGCACGAGGACGGAAACGACCAGTGAAGCATAAACAGAGCCAGCAACAGGATTTAGTGCGTAACCACAATGTCAAAATCCGCGCAGTCCAGGGTCGGGGTTGGGCTTCCGGGGGCGTTGATGGCCAGGGATGGCCATCACCGAGCGCACATGGATGTGCTTGTAGCGTCCTCCGGAAGCCCAACCCCGACCCTGGACTGCAACAGATTCGATGCGGCCCAATACATGCACCCACAACAGACCCGGCGCGAGCAGATACCTCCCCAAAAAAGCAGAATTCCAAACCAGATACAAGCCCCAATTAGTCGGCACACGCGCTTCCCTCTTGCCCCCACCTTCTGTACAGTGCCCCGCACGCAGGGTGCTCGCACCAAAGCCCCCTTCCCGTAGTAACGCTGGCACAACAAATGCTCGACTCATCCGCCCAGAACCCGGATTCCGACCCCGCTTCCACACAGGAAGAACCCCTAGGGGGCTTCATCACGGGATCGGCGCGCTACAACGAAATGTACGAAGCCTCGGGCCGCTCGCGTCCCCACTGGCAACCCTTCGACGCCATGCTGCGCAGCACGCGCCGGCGCGACCTCAACACCCGCATCACCTCCGCCCGCCGCCAGATCCAGGACAGCGGCGTAACCTACAACGTCTACACCGACCCCGCCGGCCAGGACCGGCAGTGGGAACTGGACGTGCTGCCGCTGGTACTGTCGCAGGAGGAATGGCAACACCTCGAAGCCGGCATGGCGCAGCGCGCGCGGCTGTTCAACCACGTGCTCGCCGACCTCTACGGCCCGCAGAAACTGCTGCTGCACGGCCTGATTCCCGAGCCGCTGGTGCTCGGCAACAGCTGTTTCCTGCGCAACGCGCACGGCATGCTGGCGCCCAACAACGTATTCCTGCACCTGTATGCCGCCGACCTCACCCGCTCGCCCGACGGCCAATGGTGGGTGATCGCCGACCGTACCCAGGCGCCTTCCGGCGCCGGCTACGCGCTGGAAAACCGCCTGATCGTTTCGCAGGTATTTCCCGAACTGTTCCGCAGCATGGGCGTACGCCGCCTGGCACCGTATTTCGCCAACATGCGCAACGCCATCCTGGCGCATGCGCCCAAGGGCGACGGCCCGCCGCTGGCGGTGGTGCTCACGCCCGGCCCCTTCAACGAAACCTATTTTGAACACGCGTTCCTGGCGCGCTATCTCGGCTTCCGCCTGGTGGAGGGCAGCGACCTCACCGTTTCCGGCAACAAGGTGTGGCTGAAGACCATCGAAGGCCCGCTGCGCGTGCATGCCATCGTCCGCCGCCAGGACGACAGCTTCTGCGACCCGCTGGAACTGCGGGTGGATTCCACGCTTGGCACCGCCGGCCTGATGCAGTGCGTGCGCCAGGGCACCGTGCTGATGGCCAACCCGCCCGGCTCCGGCATTCTCGAGGCCGGCGCGCTGATGGGCTATCTGCCGCGGCTGTGCGAATACCTGCTTGGCGAAAAGCTGATCCTGCCGTCGATCGCCACTTGGTGGTGCGGCGAGCCCGCCGCCATGGAGGACGCGTTCTCCCGCTACCAGAAACTCGTGTTCAAACCCGCCGACCCCGCACACCGTTTCTATCCCATTTTCGGCAACACGCTCAGCACGCGCCGCTTCCAGCAATTGCAGGCGCAGATACGCCGCAATCCCGAGCGGTATCTGGCGCAGGAACTGGTGCAGGTGTCGCAGGCGCCGATTCTCAGCACGCGCACGCGCCAGAAGCTGAGCCCACGCGGCCTCGGGCTGCGGCTGCATGCCTGCATCGCACCCGACGGCGATTACGCCGTCATGCCCGGCGGCCTCACCCGCGTCACGGGCAGCCCTAAATCGCCGGTGGTGTCGATGCAGCGCGGCGGCAGTTCCAAGGACACCTGGGTGCTTGGCGCGCAATACGAAGAAACGCAGATGACCCTGCTGCAAGGCACCTTTTCGCCACGCGACCTGGTGCCCTTCAACGCCGCCATCACCTCGCGCGTGGCCGAGAACGAATTCTGGTTCGGGCGCACCTGCGAACGCTGCGAATCGATGGCGAGGCTGCTGCGCATCGCCCTGACCCACTATCTGCAGGAATCCCACGGCACGCTCGAACATCCCGTGGTGAACATGGCGCGCGCCTGGTCGCTTATCGGCAACGGCCCCAATACCGAAGCCGAACTGCTTGCCGCCTGTACCCAGGAGCAGTTGCCGTTCAGCCTGGCGGCGAACCTGCGGCAGCTCAACCAACTGGCGTTCCAATTGCGCGACCGTCTTTCCGCCGACCATTGGCGCGTGCTCAATCAGATTCAGCACAGCCCCCAATACAGCAAGAAGCTCGACATCGACCAGGCACTGTCCTGGCTCGATACCGTCGTCGTCCATACCACCACGCTCTCCGGCTTCGCGCTCGACAGCATGACGCGCGATTCCGGTTTTCGTTTCCTGTCGATCGGGCGCCGGCTCGAACGCCTGGCGTTCATGACCAAGGCCTTCAGCATCGCCATCGAAGCGCCCTACAATCCCGGGCCCGCCTGGCTGTTGGATCTGTGCGATTCGATCATCACCTACCGGTCCCGCTACATGTCGCAGCCCGAATGGCTGCCGGTACTGGACCTGTTGATCCGCGATTCCGCCAACCCGCGTGCGCTGATGTTCCAGGCCAAGGGCCTGTACGACTACCTGGAAAAACTGGAACAGAAGCACGGCCCCTGCGGCCGCGCGCTGCTGCAGCAGGCGCTTGACCACATTGACGCGCTCGACATCAACATCGATTTCGCGCCCGAAAGCCCGCAGTTGCGCGCCACCATGACCGAGTTGCATGGGCTCTGCTACAGACTGAGCGATCAGTTGACGTCGCAATTCTTCACCCATCCGCGCACCCAGAGCGACTGGAGCTCTCCCTGGCTATGAATGCGCCCCGCGCCCCGCTGTACTATCACGTGGTTCACGATACGCTCTACGATTATTCCAGCAGCGTGACGCACGGCCACCACCTGGCGCATCTGTCGCCGCGCGACACCCCCAACCAGCACGTGCTCGAGCACCACATCGTCTGCGATCCGGCGCCCACCGAAA
>DATMFX010000338.1:0-2867 GCA_035555995.1 Hyphomicrobiales bacterium
TGCGCGGATTCTGGACGCTGGCCAACATCATCGGTGTCGAGCCGCCGCCGCCGCCGCCGAACGTTCCCGCGCTGGAAGCGAAATCGGGCGACGCCGGCAACACCAAGATCCCTTCCATCCGCGAACAGATGGAAGCGCACCGCGTCAACGCCGCGTGCCAGGGCTGCCATCGCCTGATGGACCCCATCGGCTTCGCGCTCGAAAGCTTCGACGCGGTCGGGAAGTTCCGTACCACCGATGGCGGCAACCCCATCGATGCGTCGGGCACGCTGTATGACGGTACCGACATCACGTCGGCCGCCGACCTGCCGGGCTTCCTGCTCGAGCACAAGGACAGCTTCCTGCGTAACGCCACGCAGCGCATGCTGACTTATGCCCTGGGTCGCGGTATGGAGTACGAGGACATGCCTCTGGTCCGCAAGGTACAGGCAGAGGCCGCCAAGGACGACTTCCGTTTCCACTCGCTGATCAGCGCCGTGGTGAAGAGCGAAGCGTTCATGTTCAACGAGAAGGTGTCAGAGGGAGCCACTGCGGCAGTGGAAAGCAGTGACTCCGCCACCCTGGCCCAGACTAAGTGAGAGGTGAATAGCCATGTTCGTAACTAAAAAAGCTCTTCCGAGAAGAACCTTCCTCCGGGGTGTTGGAGCAACGCTGGCATTGCCTCTGCTCGAATCCATGTTCCCCGCCTTCGGCACGCTGGCCCAGGCTCAGGAACTGAAGCCGCTGCGCTTCACCGGGGTGTTCATCCCGCACGGTGGCGCGCCCGGCTACTGGGAAGCCAAGGGCGAGACCGGTTTCGAGTATCCGTTCATCTGGAAACCGCTCGAACACCTGCGTGAAAAAGTGTTGCTGACCAGCGGCATGTGGTCCTCGTCGGCGGAAAACCCGCCCGGCGTGACCGGCGCCGACCACTTCGTGGCCTCCGCCTTCCTGGCCGGGGTAAAACCGAAGAAAACCACCGGCGCCGACGTCGAGGTATCGACCACCCTGGACCAGATACTGGCGCAGCACATCGGTCAGTCCAACCTGCTGCCTTCACTGCAGCTGGCCGTGGAAGACCCGGGCTCGAACTCCACCAACTGCGGTGAGGGTTACAGCTGCGTGTACACCAATACCATCTCCTGGGCGACGCCGACCCGTCCGCTGCCCATGGAAATCAACCCGCAGGTGGTGTTCGAAAGAATGTTCGGCTCCGGCGGTTCGGCCGAGGAACGCGCCATGCGCCGCTCGCAGCAGCGCAGCATCCTCGACTCGATCACCGACGATCTGGCCAAGCTGAAAGTGCAGGTGGCCACGCCCGACCGCGTACGTCTCGAGCAGTACTTCGAAGACGTGCGCGAAATCGAGCGTCGCCTGCAGATCGCCATGAGCAAGTCGGCCGCCGTGCCCAGCATGGACGTGCCCTACGGTGTGCCCGAATCGTTCGATGAGCACATCAAGCTGCAGTTCGACCTGCTGGCCCTGGCTTTCCAGGCCGACATCACCCGCGTCGGCACGCTCCTGATGGCGCGCGACCTGACCGGCCGTGTCTACCCGAACTCCGGGACCGACATCAGCTTCCACGGCGGTTCGCACCACGCGGAAGATGCCGGCCGCATCGCGCAGTACGCCATCCTGAACCGCTACCACGCGTCCATGGTGGCCTACTTTGCCGACAAGCTGGCCTCGATCCAGGAAGGCGAAGGCACCCTGCTGGACAACTCGATCACGCTGTACGGTTCCAACATGGGCAACTCGAACCAGCATCTGCACTACGACGTGCCGATGGTGCTGATCGGTGGTGCCGGCGGCAAGCTCAAGGGCGATCGCCACCTGGCATTCCAGTCCAAGAAAGTGCCCACCAGCAACATGCTGTTGAGCGTACTGGATATGTTCGACATCCAGATGGACAGCTTCGGAGATTCGACCGGTCGTCTGCCGGGTCTGGTTTGACACCGGACCCACGCGGACAGAACCGAGTAGGGGAATACGCAATGAAACTCAAGAAACTCGTGATTGCAGCAGGCCTTTGCAGCGCACTCGGTGCGCTGCAACCGGCCCTGGCGGCCAGTGAGCTGGTCACCGCCATCGCGGCCAACGATGCCGACCTGGTACGTACCCTGGTGCGGCAGTCCAACGACGTCAACGCACCGGAAACCGACGGGACCATGCCGTTGCAGTGGGCCATCTACTATGAAAACCCACGCGCAGTGAAAACCCTGCTGGATGCCGATGCCGACGTGGAAGCAGCCAACCGCGAAGGGGTGACGCCGCTTGCCCTGGCAGCACAGACGGGCAATGCCGAAATCGTCGAGCTGTTGCTCGACGCCGGCGCCAACGTCAACAACACCATGGCCAATGGGGAAACGCCGCTGATGATGGCGGCGCGCACCGGCGACCTGGAAACCATCCAACTGATCCTGGACCGTGGCGCGGATATCGACGCCGCGGAAAACCTGCGTGGCACCACCGCCCTGATGTGGGCGGCCGCCAACAGGAACGCACCCGCGATCAAGCTGTTGATCGAAAACGGCGCCTCCACGGGCGTCAATTCCGCGGCCACCAACGAAGGCCGTACCAATCCGTACCTGGCGCCCACCGCCAGGAACCGCATCCGCGAGTTCTACGACGACGTCGGCATCAGCCGCGCGGTCGACAAGCCCGAGGAACTGCGTGGCGACGCGTCGGCTGAAGTGACCCGCGAGGAACTGCTCAAGCGCCTGCCGCCGGTATTGGTGGAAGACTTCATGCGCGACGAGCGTGAGCGCGCCAATCGCCAGGCGGTGGATGCACAGCAGCAGAAGATGAAGCGCGGCGGTCTCACCGCGTTGCACTTTGCCGTGCGCGAGGGCGACCTCGAATCCGTCAAGGTGCTGGTGGAAGCCGGT
>DATMFX010000339.1:0-11050 GCA_035555995.1 Hyphomicrobiales bacterium
CTGCGCCGCCTTCACCGCCGCCAGCGCGGAGGCAAGGCAACAGGCGATCGACGTGATCGGCCAGCAGAACTGCATCGTGGTGTATCTCGATCCGCCGCTGGAAGTGTGCCAGCAGCGCGATCCGAGTGGGCTGTACGCGGCCGCGCAGAACCGCGACACCGGCGACGTGCCTGGCGTGTCCTTCCCTTACGAAGCCCCCACCGATGCCGATCTGGTACTGCCCACGCACACCATGGCGATCGGCGAATGCGTGGATCGCGTGATCAATCTGCTTCGGGAGCGGTTGGTGCTCTGATTGCCGGGGCAGTCATGATGCGGGCCGATCACCCATCAGTCTTGTTTATCGATGAACGCCTGCATGAAATCCTCCACCGCGGTGGTGCACTGCTGGCGGATTTCCTCGTCGCTCAGCGGTGCCTGAACGCCGCACTCGCGGCGCAGCATGGTGCGGTGCAAGACCATCGACACGAAATAGCGGCTCAGCTTGTCGGCGGAAAACGCGCTGGCCGGCTTGTAGAGATCGAACAGCTTGAGCAGGTTCTGGTAGGCGATCTCGGGGCCGGAGGTGAAGTAGTGGTGCCCCACTTTCGAACCGGTGGCCGACATCTGGAAGATCAGGCGGCGCAGCGCCAAAGTGCGGCTGTCGGAAGCCACCCGCAGCGTGGCGTCGGCCACGGTGTACAGCGCATCGGGCAGGCTTTTGCCCTGGCAGTTGCGGGTGGTGTCCAGCATGCCCTGACGGTACACCGCCAGCTCCCGCTCCACCACGGCAAGGAACAGGTCTTCCTTGCTGCCGAAGTAACGGTAGATGGATTCCTTGGAAATGCCCGCCTCGCGCGCCATCACATTGATGCTGGTGCCGTCGAAGCCTTTGATGAGAAAGTTTTCGCTGGCGATATCCAGCACTTCTTCGCGTTTATCCGTGGATCGTGGTTTCAGGGGGGTCACACTCGCGGTCATTTGATAAGCGCCTCTTTTCGTAATTCTAGTGGCTGTTCGTAATTGTAATGGCTGGATGATTCCAGTGGGTTTCGTAATTCTAATGACTACCCGGGAGGAAGTGGCTGAAATCTACTGAGCAATAAAGCAACAAATGTGAAGCTTGCCGGCTTAGGTCTTGACTCTGCGGCCAAAGCGGCCTACTATTCGCACCGAACTGTACGGTTCGGGAAGCAAAAAAGCAAGTTCGGTTCCCGACCAGCGGTTTTTACAGCAGTTTTCTATCAAAGTCGTCTCGACTGAATTTTGTAGTAGTTAGGGCGACTTTGATAGCAACCTGCTAACGTTCCCCTCTGAAAAGCCTCGAAACGCAGTTTGATTTCGAGGCTTTTTTTTATCCCCTTTAAATGGATTCCGCGACTACGCGCGGAATGACACGTCCCCTTCCCCTGTCATTCTGCGCGGAGCGTAACGGAGTCTCAGAATCCATGGCTTCAAAGCCTGCGCCCGACGCTCAGGTAGGCACTGATCGGCTCGCCCACGAAATAGCGCTCGTTGCCGAAGCCGTAGTCGGCGCGCTCGGCATAATCGGTGTTGAACAGGTTGGTGACGCGGGCGCCGTAGTACCAGCCCTGTCCCCAGTTGGCCTGGTAGCGCAGGTTGACCAGTTCGTGGCCGGGGTAGTCCACCGTATTGGCCTCGTCCAGATAGTACTTGCCCATGTGCACCCATTCGAGTTCCAGGTTGCGGTCATTGCTGATCCGCCACTGTAGCTGCGCGCTGCCGCTGATGCGCGGCGCGGTGTCGATGTCGAGGCCGGCAAGATTGACCGGGCCGGGGTTCAGCGTGCCTTCGTAGGTGTGGCGGGCGTAGGTGGCCGCCACGTTCAGGCGCCAGGCGTCGTTGATGGCCCAGGCGGTGTTCAGTTCGATCCCGCGATGGCGGGTTTCGGCGCCGCTGTGGTTCTCGCGGTTGCTGTCCTGGAAGATCACGTTTTCCTTGTCCATGTAATAGGCGGACAGCGCATAGCTGAAGCGGTCGATACTGGCGCGGTAGCCCAGTTCGATGCTGCGCGCTTCCTCAGAATCGAGATCGGCCACGTTCTGGTTGTTCTGCAACCGGTAGATTTCGTTGGTTTCCGGCGCGCGGAAGGCCTTGGCCACGTTCACGTATACCTGGCGGCGCGCGTCGAAATCATGGATCCAGCCAAGCTGGGCGGACACGTTGTCGTAGGTGTCGCTGCGATCCGCCGGCCGGTTGAAACGGCAGCCGCCGAAGCCGCAGGGCGTGCCGTCGTCGCGGGTGCGGCCATCGATCATGTGGTTGTCGTAATCGTATTTGCGCTCTTCATAGCGCAGCCCCACGCTGAACTGGTCCTGTTCCGTCAGGTGATACTTGACCAGCGCGTAAGGCGAAATCAGCTGGGCATCGACGGTGAAATCGTAATGCTTGCCCACCGGAATCTGTTCCTGCAGCGCAGCAGCGCCTTCCGTGGGGGAATACTGGGTTTCCCGCAGGTAGCCGTCAGTGATTTCGTAGTCGAGACCCAGGTTCCACACCAGGGGGCCCGTGTCGCGGCTGGCGGCCATGACCTGCAGGCCAAGGGATTTCTGGCCGTTTTCCTCGAGCGGCAGCCCCGGCAGGTAGTGCTGCAGGAAGGTCATATCGGCCTTGCGGTAGTACGGGGTCACGGTCCATTCCACCGCATCGCCCACCCAGTTCAGGCGCGAGCTCAGGCGGTAGGATTGCGCGTCGCGGAAGGATTCGGGGTTGGGATTGAAGCGCTTGAGGTCATCGTCCTTGTAGGCATCGTGGCCTTCGATGTAGCCGGCGGTTTCCTGGTTGAGGTTGGTGGCCTGCAGGCTGGTGGTGGCGCTGAAATCATTGCCGCGGTACTGGTGCATGGCGCTCAGCTTCTGCTGATCGAAGCCGGAATCGTGTTTGTAGCCGTCGTCGGTGTTGCCGTTGGCGCTGATCCGGTAGCCGTGCTGGCCCACGGTGTTGCTGATGGTGCCACGCACGCGATTGTAGCGGTGTGGGCCGAGTTCGTAGGAATAATCGGAGCTGAAGTTGTCGCTGATCGGATCGCTGATCACGTTGATCGCGCCATGCAGCGCGTTGGCGCCGTACAGCACGCTGCCGGGGCCGCGGATCACTTCGATGGCACCGGCCTGCTCGGTGTTGGCCTCGAACAGCTGGTTGACGTTGCAGAAGCCCGGCGCGCGCATCGCGATGCCGTCGAGCGAGGTTTGGAAGGCACCGCAGCTGCCGGTGCCGGTAAGCACGGGCGAGCGGATCGAAATCAGGCTTTCCTGGCCATTGCCGCGGCTGACCCAGGTGCCGGGCACCCGTGCCAGCACTTCGGTGATATGGGTGGGGCGCACGATCTCCAGCGCATCGGCGCCCACCGAGAAGATGCTGGCGGGCGTATCGCGCAGCTCGCTTTGACGGCGGTCAGCGGTGATCACGATGGATTCTAGGGTGTTGTCCTGCGCCTGAACCGCGCCGGCGGCGGTGCCCAACATGACGGCAAGCGCCAGCGCGCGCCGAGCCAATGCCTTGGATGAGTGCTGCATGTGATCCCCTCTTTTATCCATTTTTCTCGACGGCCCGTGCGTGGCGAGCCATAAAAAGCGGGCTAAAGTAATGCAGTCTGCATCACCCTGGCAAGGGCTGGCGTGGCGGCCCCACTGTGGGACAATCACGGCGGATTGTCATTTTTCAGCGCCATTTGCCCATGTCGACCACCTTTCAGCAGTGCCAGGCTCTTCTTTTTCAGCTGCAGTGTATCGCCGAGCTGCCCCGTTTGCAGCGCTGCGAGCGCTTTGCGCACGTGGACGATGCCACGCTCGAACTCATACTGGAGCAGGCGGCACGCTTCGCCGACAGTACCCTGGGGCCACTTGCCGCCAGCGGCGACCGTGAAGGCTGCCGGCTGGAGGATGGCGAGGTAAGGCTGCCATCGGGCACCCCGGCCGCCTACCGGCAGTGGTGCGAACTTGGGTTCCCGCTGCTCGGCATCTCACTGGAACACGAGGGCATGGGTTTCCCCCGCGTGGCACTCAGCGCGGTGCAGGAACTGCTCGATGGCGCCAATCTGGCCTTCGGCATGCTGGGCATCAACCTGCGCTGCGCCGCGCTGGCCCTGGCCGGCAATGCCAGCGACGCCCTGCGCGCCCAATGGCTGCCGGGGCTGTGCAGCGGCGCAATCGCCAGCACCATTGCCATCAGCGAACCGCAGGCCGGGTCCGACGTGGGCCGCATTCTGACGCGCGCTGAACCCGACGGCGAACACTGGCTTTTGCACGGCACCAAGCTCTGGATTTCCTACGCCGACCACGACGCCACCGAACAGATACTGCACCTGATACTGGCGCGCGTGCCCGGCGGCGAAGTCGGCACGCGCGGCCTTGGCCTGTTCCTGGTGCCGAAACGGCTTGATGACGGCAGCCACAACGGCCTGCGCGTGGCCAGGCTGGAACACAAGATGGGGCTGCACGCCTCGCCCACCTGCGTACTGGAACTCACGCAGGCGCAGGGTTGGTTGATCGGCGAGCCCGGCAAGGGCCTGCAGGCGCTGTTCGTGATGATGAACGCGATGCGCCAGGCCGTTACCGTGCAGGGCGCGGCGGTGGCCAACGCCGCAGCGCTGCAGGCGCTGGACTATGCGCGGCAGCGTCCACAGGGCGGCCATCCCCTGGAATCGGCCGTGCCGCTCACCGCGCATGCCGACGTGCAGCGCATGCTGCTGGAAATGACCGCCGCCGGCGAACTGGCGCGCGCGCTGGCGCTGCGCACCGCCAGCTTCCTCGATCTGGCCGAGGCCGAAAACGAACCCCATTGGCAGCAAATGGCCGAACTGATGCTGCCCGTGGCCAAGACGGTGTGCGCCGAACTGGGTTTCGCCACCGCCGGCCAGGGCATCCAGGTGCTTGGCGGCTACGGCTATACCAGCGACTACCCCATGGAGCGCCTGGCGCGCGACATCCGCGTGGCCGCCATCTACGAAGGCACCAGCGGCATCCAGGCGCTGGACTATCTCAAGCGCAAACTACTGGCCGACCAGGGCCGCACCCTGGCGGCGCTCGACGCACACATCCGCGCCGATCTCGCCCAACCCCCCACCCTGTTCAGCACGCTCGCCGCCGACGCCCTGACACTGCTGCAAACCACCCTCGGCACACTTGCCGCCACGCCCGCCCCCGAACGCGGCGCCTACGCCCTGCTGCAACTCAGCGCGCTTGCGCTGCATGGCTGGAACGCCCACTGCCTGCTGCGCGCTGCCACCGGCGTCGACGGCCACCAGCAGCGGCTGCGCGCCGCACTCACGCTGTTCGCCCAGGGCTATGCGCCGCGTTGCCAATCCTGGGCGCAACGGGCCTTGGCGCCCGATCCGGAATGCAGTTTCGAACAGGACTGAACCCCGGTTTCCCCGGGCCTGGAAACCGTTTGATCTTGCCTGGACCATTCGCTACTTTAACGGGCAACCCCAGCCGGCCCCGGCCTCGTGCGTCAGTTAGCTTCCACCCCAAGAATCCAAGAAAAACAAATGGAGTAGACCATGCAAGAGTATCAACTGTTCATCGACAACGAATACGTCCCCTCGGCTTCCGGCGTCTACAGCGATGACATGAATCCGGCCACCAACAGCGTCTACGCGCGCGTGCAGAACGCCGGCAAGGCCGACCTCGAGCGCGTGCTGTCCTCGTCGGCCAAGGCCTTCGAAACCTGGAAAGACATGCTGCCCTCCGCACGGGAACGCCTGTTCCTGAAAGCCGCCGACCTGATGGACGAGCGCGCCAAGGAACTGGCGGAAGTGCTGATCGACGAAGCCGGCTCCACGCTGCTCAAGGCCGGCTACGAAACCCACCACACGCCAAGCTTCCTGCGTTCGATGGCGGGCGAAGTGCGCCGCGTGAAGGGCGAAACCTACGTCTCCGACTATCCGGGCGTGAAATCCTATTGCATCCGCCGCCCGCTCGGCGTGGTGGTGTCCATCGCGCCGTTCAACTTCCCCCTGCTGCTCGGCATCCGCAAGATCGGTTTCGCGCTTGCCGCCGGCAATACCGTGATCCTCAAGCCCTCGGAAATGACGCCGGTGATCGGCCTCAAGCTCGGCGAACTGCTGCGCGACGCCGGCTTTCCGCCCGGCGTGCTCAACGTGATCCCCGCGCTCGGCGCGGAACTGGGCGACGACCTGATCACCGACAAGCGCGTGAAGTTCGTCACCTTTACCGGCTCGAGCCGCGTGGGCCGCCAGGTGGGCGCCACCGCCGCCGCCCACGGCAAGCGTTTCGCGCTGGAAATGGGCGGTAAGAACCCGATCATCGTGCTCAACGACGCCGACGTGGACTATGCCGTCGACACCGCCGCCTTCAGCAACTTCATGCACCAGGGCCAGATCTGCATGACCGGCTCGCGCGTGATCGTCGAGGCCGGCATCTATGACAGCTTCTGCGACAAACTGGCCAAGAAAGTGGCCGGTCTCAAACACGGCCCCAACCCCCGCGAACCCGGCCTGATCGTCGGCCCCCTGATCCGCACCACCCAGGCGCCCTTCATCAAGGACCAACTGGACAAAGCCGTGGCTGAAGGCGCGCGCGTGCTGACCGGCGGCCACTACCAGGACAACGTGTTCGAGCCCACGGTGGTGGCGGACGTGACACAACCGATGAGCATTTTCCGCACCGAGTGCTTCGGGCCGGTGGCGTCTGTCATCAAGGCGAACGACCACGTGCACGCCCTGGAGCTGGCGAACGACAGCGAATATGGCCTGTCGTCGGCGGTGCTGACCAACGATCTGCAGAAGGCGATCTTCCTGTCCGAGGGTCTGGAAGCAGGCGCGGTGCACATCAACGGGCCCAGCGTGCGCGACGAGCCGGTGATTCCCTTCGGCGGCGTCAAGAACAGCGGCACCGGACGCGAGGGCGGCCATTTCTCCATGGACGAAATGACCGAACTGAAGTGGATCACGATTCAGACAGGGCAGAACCGCTATCCGTTCTGAACCGATTTGTCACTTATAAAAATAACGGGCCTGCGGGCCCGTTGTTTTTTTGTGGGGATTTGAGTCACTGGCACTTGTCAGTTGTACGATCGAACTTCTGCTGGGGGAGTTTGTGGTCCGCATCGGCACTGTTGCGCCTTTGTTGTCCCTGTTGACCAGCCAGGGGACGCTGCAAGCACATCCCTGTGGCGCTCGGCTCCGGGCCATCCCTGGCCCTACGACGCCCCTGGCTGGTCAACAGGGACAACAAAGGCTTACGTCAGACTTCAGTGCTCCGCAGCAGAACGCAAAGCTGAACGGGGAATGCCGTGCGTAACTCGATACCGATGGCTCGCAGTCGCCTGGCCTGATTGCCTTTCGGGGGGCGTTGATGGCCAGGGATGGCCATCACCGAGCCGGCAGGGATGCCCTCGTGGCGTACCCCCGAAAGGCAATCCGGCCAGGCGGCTGCAACAGACTCAAAGCGGACCACTGCACAACTCCAACCGATCGGCGACAACAGATTCGATGAAGGCGAATAAAGCCCCATCAACAACAAACCAGGCGCCAATCCTCACACCAGTTTGAACACCTTCTCCGCCACCTCCTGATAAAACTTGCGCTTGTGCGCCAGCGGCATGTCCATGGCGTCGAGGTCCAGCACTTCCTGCGGCGTATGCTGGTACGGATAATCCATCGCATACATCACCCGATCCAATCCGATCACCTCCTGCGCAAACTTGATCGCCGGCTCCCACGCCACCCCGCTGTTGGTGATGTACACGTTGTCCCGCAGATAATCACTCACCTTCCGCTTGATCGGCGGCATCGACTCGTAGCGCTGCGCCCGCACCGTCGCCGCATGCATGTAGTCCAGGCGATACAGCCAATACGGCAACGCCTCCCCCATGTGCCCCACAATCATCTGCAAGCGTGGAAAACGATCGAACACGCCCGCGGTGATGATGCGCAGCAAATGCATGCCCGTTTCCACCCCGAACCCGAAGATGGCGCCGTCCAGGCCCACGTCCAACAGTGGCCCGATCATGCTTTTCGGCGGCGTGTAGGGATGCAGGTAGATCGGCATGTCCATCGCCTCGGCCGCTTCGAAAATGGGCCAGAACTTGGGATCGGAGAGATATTCGCCGAACGTGTGCGAGTTGTTGATGATGCCCTTGAAGCCGAGTTTGACGCAGCGTTCCAGTTCCTGCGCCGCCAGCTCGGGCGCCTGGGGCGCGATGGCGCACAGGCCGCTGAAGCGGTCGGGATGACGCGTAAGGGCGTCGTGCAGGAAATCGTTGCTGTCGCGCGCCAGGGACACGGCGGTGTCGCGCGGGAATACCTGCACGCCGGGCGAGGTCAGCGAAATGATCTGGTGGTCGATGCCCGCGGCGTCCATATCGGCGATGCGCTCGGCGCCGACGTCGGCAAGTTTTTCGCGTACCGAGCGCGGGCGTGGTGCCGAGGAGGTCAGATAGAAGCCCCACAGGCTGTCGAAGCCGGGGTCTTCGAGCGTGCGGCTGTCGTAGAGCTCACGGTACATCCGCAGCATCTCGGGAGGCGCGAAGGCTTCCTCGGTGGCAATGCGGCGGTAATCGTTGTGGAAGGGAATGCGATCGGTGGTGGTCATGGAAGGCTCTTTATCAAACGTTGGAATGAGTGTGGCGTCGCACACGGGCGGCGGGATTGCCCGGAGTAAAGCACCAATGCCCAGAGCGCTCAATAGCATGGGGGAACCACCGAATAGCCCGTAGCGGCGCAGCGCCACATCGCCGGCAGAACGGCACGCGTGGTTTTACTCGGAGAGGCGATTGCGGGATGATGAACGCCTTCGCGTCATGCCGGTAACCTGTCGGGCTCAGGTGCCCGCCGCCGTACCAGGGCAACCCCAAGAGCAGGGCAATCGGTTCGGCAAACTCCATGGAGGCTACGTGTCCGCTTCGCTTTATCCGCCATTGCAGCTTTTCATCGACGGCGCCTGGCTCGGCGTGGACGGGCGCCGCAGCGAACCCGTGCTCAACCCTGCCACCGGCGAGGTGTTGGGCGAACTGCCGCATGCCACGCCCGCCGATCTCGATCGCGCCCTGGCCGCCGCCGAACGTGGCTTTGCACAATGGCGCAGCCTGCTGCCGGAACAGCGCGGCGACATCCTGCGCCGCGCGGCCGGCCTGTTGCGCGCGGACGGAGAACGCGTGGCGCGGGTGGCGTCGCTGGAATCGGGCAAGCCGCTGGCGCAGTCGCGCATCGAACTGACCATGGCCACCGAAACGCTGGAGTGGTACGCCGAGGAAGGCCGCCGCGCCTATGGCCGCGTGCTGGCGCAGCGCCAGAGGGGCTCGCGTTTTCTGGTGGTCAAGGAACCGATCGGTCCGGTGGCGGCGTTCGCGCCGTGGAATTTTCCGCAGGGCAATCCCGCGCGCAAACTGGGCGCCGCGCTTGGCGCCGGTTGTTCCTGCGTGCTCAAACCGGCGGAGGACACGCCCGCCTCCGCCCTGTTGATGGCGCGCGCGCTGCAGGAAGCCGGTGTGCCCGACGGCGTGGTCAACGTGGTGTTCGGCGTGCCTGCGCAAGTGTGTCCTTACCTTCTGCGCTCCAAGGTGATCCGCAAGCTCAGCTTCACCGGCTCGATTCCGGTGGGCAAGGAGCTGCTGAAGATCAGCGCCGAGAACATGCTCCGCACCACCATGGAACTCGGCGGGCACGCGCCGGTGCTGGTGTTCGAGGATGCCGACCTGGAACGCGTGCTGGACCTGAGCGTAGCCGCCAAGTACCGCAATGCCGGCCAGGTGTGCGTGTCGCCCACGCGCTATTACGTGCATGACTCGCTCTATGAGCGCTTTCTGGCCAGTTTCGTCGAGCGCACGCGGAGGCTGCAGGTGGGCGATCCGCTCGATGAGCAAAATCACATGGGGCCGCTGATCCACGCGCGCCGCCGCAGCGCGGTGCATGCCCTGGTGGAGGATGCCGTGGCGCAGGGCGCCACGCTTGCCACGGGTGGCGAACCGATCGGCGGCGCCGGCTTTTTCTACCAGCCCACCGTGCTTGCCCAGGTGCCGGAGGATGCCCGCATCATGAACGAGGAACCGTTCGGGCCGGTGGCGCTGATCAATCCTTTCTCCAGTTATGAGGAAGCCATCGCCAAGGCCAACCGTCTGCCCTATGGCCTGGCGGCATTTGCCTTCACCGATTCCTCGCGGCGCGTGAAGTTGCTGGGCGAACAGTTGGAAGCCGGCATGGTGGGCATCAACAGCTATGCGATCTCGGTGCCGGAATCGCCGTTCGGCGGCATCAAGCAAAGCGGCCACGGCAGCGAGGAAGGGTTGGAAGGTCTGGAGGCCTGCCTGATCACCAAACTCATCAGTGAAGTCTGAAAGTGCCGCGCGCCCTCGCAGGTCTGAAATAGTCGCTGGTCTGAAATAGCCCCAAGTCCGAAATAACCCGCCCCCATCCAGGAGACATGCCATGGCCAAACCGACGCTGACCGCCCAGGATTTCCACCCCGAAGTGCTCGACGCCTTCGACAAGTACGTGCACGGCATGATCAGCCGCCGTGAATTCCTCAACCGCAGCAGCCGCTTCGCCGTCGGCGGCGTTACCGCGGCCTCGCTGCTTGCCAGCCTCAGCCCCGACTACGCGCAGGCGCAGGATGTCGCCGACGACGATCCGCGCATCACCCTTGAGACCCTGGTGTATCCCTCGCCGCAGAACTGGCAGGGCTACGTGGCCAAACCCGCCGATGCCTCGGGTCCGTTGCCGGCGGTGCTGGTGATCCATGAAAACCGCGGCCGCAATCCGTACATCGAAGACGTGACGCGGCGCCTGGCGGTGGCTGGCTTCCTGGCCATGGCGCCCGACGCGCTCACCTCCTTCGGCGGCTGGCCGGGCAACGACGACGAAGGACGCGATCTGCAGGCGCAACTGGATCGCGATGAAATGTTCGCCAACTGGGTGGCCGCGGTGCAGTATCTGCAGCAGCGGCCGGACAGCAACGGCAAAGTGGGCGCGGTAGGCTTTTGCTACGGCGGCGGCGTGGTCAACCAGCTGGCAGCCACCCTGCCCGACCTGGCCGCCGGCGTGCCTTACTACGGCAGCCAGGTCAGCGCGGTGGAAGCGTCCAACATCAAG
>DATMFX010000340.1:0-11011 GCA_035555995.1 Hyphomicrobiales bacterium
TGCCTGCGGCCGATGGGCCTGTTCGTCACCTACGGCAATGCCTCGGGCCCGGTGCCGCCGTTCAGTCCTTCCCTGCTGGCGCAGAAGGGCTCGCTGTACATGATCCGTCCCACCTTGTTCGACTTCGTGAACACCGCGCCGGCGCTGCGCGCGGTGGCCAACGATCTCTTCAAGGTGGTGCGGCAAGGCAAGGTGAAGATCGACGTTACCGGCCGCTATCCGCTGGCGGAAGCGGCGCGGGCGCATGCCGATCTCGAAGCGCGTCGCACCACCGGCAGCATCGTCTTGCTACCGTAGACGTTTGCGGTAAGCTTGCCGCTTTTTTTGGCGGGAGAGGACCTGGGCATGAGCGTACGTGAGGGCATGGTGCCGGAATGGGAAGCGGTGGAAGCCGTGTTGCTTGCCTGGCCGCACGCCAGCACCGATTGGCAGCCCTGGCTGGCGGCGATCGAACAGGACTACGTGGCGCTGGCAACAGCAATCGCCGACACCGCCGTGCCGCTGATCCTGTGCCAGGATGCCGCGCATCAGGCGCATATCGAAGGCCTGCTTGCCGGCCGCTGCCGCCAGGCGCCGCATCTGGTGCAGGCCCCCTACAACGATACCTGGTGCCGCGACTACGGTCCGGTGGCGGTGCGTCGCGAAGGGCAGCTCACGCTGCTCGATTTCCAGTTCAAGGGTTGGGGCGACAAATACGACGCCCGCCTGGACAACGGCATCAACCAGCGTCTTGCTGCCCTGTGGCAGGCGCCGCTCGTGACCGTGGAATACGAACTGGAAGGCGGCAGCATCGAAACGGACGGGCAGGGTGGTTTGTTGACCACCGCCCACTGCCTGCTCGACAGCAATCGCAACAAAGGCTACGACAAGCCCGCGGTGGAAGCCTTGGTGCTTGGCCAGCTGGGCCTCGAGCGCATCCAGTGGATCAGCGAGGGCGCGCTGCTGGGCGACGATACCGACAGCCACATCGACAACCTGGTGCGCTATTGCGGCGAGGGCACGATTGCCTACCTGGCCTGCTCGCGCGAGGATGACGTGCATCATGCCGGCCTTGCCGCAATGCGCGAACAGGTGCTGGCGCTGCGCCGGCGTGACGGCAGCCCTTACCGTTGCGTGGCGATCGAATTGCCCGAGGCGCGCTTCGAGGAAACCGGCGCGCGTCTACCGGCCAGCTACGTCAACTTCCTGATACTCAACGAGCGGGTGCTGGTGCCGGTGTTCGGTTGTTCGCAGGATGCCTTGGCGCTCGACGCGCTTGCCGGCTGTTTCCCGGATAAAACGCTGGTGCCGGTGCCCGGCGGCAACCTGATCCGCCAGTTCGGTGGTCCCCACTGTGCTACCATGCAGCTCCCACGCGGCAGCTTGCGGTTGCCGCGCTGAACGCCCCCTCGCCGTATCCGGAGGTTCCCATGAGTTCGACATCCCTGCGTGTGGCGGTGGTCCAGCAAGAGGCCTGGCCGGACAAGGAACGCAGTCTGGCGGAAACCGAGCGCCTGCTCGAGGAACTCTGCCGCGAGCACCATCCGCAGCTGGTGCTGCTGCAGGAGCTGCATACCACGCACTACTTCTGCCAGGTGGAAGATCCGGCCCTGTTCGATCTCGCCGAACCGCTGGACGGCCCAAGCGCACAGCGCCTGGCCGCCATGGCGCGCCGGTTCGAGGTGGTGCTGGTGGGCGGTATTTTCGAGAAGCGCGCGCCGGGGGTGTATCACAACACGGCATTGGTGTTCGACAAGGACGGTTCGCTTGCGGGTTATTACCGCAAGATGCACATCCCGGATGATCCGGCCTTTTACGAAAAATTCTACTTTACGCCGGGCGATGCACAGCGCCTGGACGGCGGCAGCGGCTTTACGCCGATCCCCACCAGCGTGGGAAAACTGGGCTTGTTGGTGTGCTGGGACCAATGGTATCCGGAAGGTGCGCGGCTGATGGCGCTGGCCGGCGCCGACATCCTGCTGTATCCCACCGCCATCGGCTGGGATCCCGACGACACCGAGGCGGAAAAACAGCGCCAGAAGGAAGCCTGGACCCTCATCCAGCGTTCCCATGCGGTGGCCAATCATCTGCCGGTGCTGGTGGCCAATCGCATCGGTCTGGAAGCCGAGCCCACGGGGCAGGGCGCGGGCATCGCATTCTGGGGCGGCAGCTTCATCTGCGGCCAGCAGGGCGAGTTTCTGGCGCACGCCGATGCGGATAGCGCCACCCCCCTGGTGGCCGATATCGATATGGCACGCACCGAAAAATTGCGCCGCATCTGGCCCTATTTCCGTGATCGCCGCATCGATGCCTACGGGGGGCTTACCAGCCGTTTTCTCAAGCCTTGAATGGATGCCCCATAAACGAAAAAGCCGGCATTACGCCGGCTTTTTCGTGAGAGGCGAGGCCCTCAGGGAACGATGGGACTGCTGCGATCCACTTTGGTGGATTCCTGCCCCACCATCAGCTCGTGCGCGTAGTTTGCCTGCTGGCAAACGTACTCGAACAATTCCACACCTTCGTTCCAGCGCAGGTTGAAAGCCCCTGTCCACTGGCCGGTGTAGGCGCCGGGATCGTCCACGGTGATCTCGTAGTTGATGGTACGCTCATCGGCACGCGTGAAGCGTTCGATGGTGTGCATCTTTTCGGTATGCGGAAGGCCCCGGCGATCAAGCCAGAAATCTTCGTTGAAACCGACACTGTCGATCACCAGCGTATCGCCTTCCCACCAGCCGACCGAATGCCCATAGTTGGTGGGCTCGAGATTGGTGGGATGCGAACGGCCATCCATGTAGACCGTGCGGAACGTGTGCGGTCCGCCGATATCAAAGATGTACAGCTGTTCCAGAGCGGGCATTTCCACGAATTCCACACCATAGGGCGTGAGGAATTGACGTGCGGTGCCGGACGCCTTGCAACGGGCATGGGGTTCCAGCTCGTGCAGTTGACGGGCATCGTACAGCGCGCGCGACCAGGGTTGGAAGGGCACGACGTCGACCGGCGCAATGGGGTCGAGGATGCCGAATACCGGCGTCCACACCCCTTTGTCCGCCGGCGTTGCGCCTTGCAGCAACACGCGACCTGCAGCGTTCACCGGCGCGGGGCCGGGAGGAGGCTGGTTGGGATCGGGCCGCTGCGCCAGCGCGCTCCCTGCGTAGAGCAGGGCGACGCCGACGATTGCTGTGGCCAGGGTTCGCTTTTTATGCATTTCAGTTACCCTGACGCTGGCTGGAGTTGGCGTCCAGCGTCTGGCCAGGGCGTCCGCCGGTGGCCGTTACGCTGACGGTGCGGGCGTTGACACGGTTGCTGCCGTTGCGCGCCAGGAAGCCGTCCACGGAAATTTCGGTGCCGATCTGCAGGGTGTCACGGCGCCAGCCGCTGCGCTGCAGGCCGTGCGGAGGACCCAGTTCGGCGCCCCAGTTGGTCACTTCCCCGGTGGAATCGTCCTTCACGTTCAGGTAGATCCACACGTGGGGGTTGGTCCATTCCACCTTGGTCACGATACCGGTCAGGCTCTTGGGCTTGTCGCCGTCGAACTCGGCGGTGAACGAGTGGTGGGCGGAAACGCCACCGGCCACCAACAGCAGGCCGGACAGCGTAAGAGTGGAAAAGATTTTGGCATTCATGAGTATCTCCTCACGCAAGTTTACTGTCGGTTGTTCTGACAAAAGTAAGGGGGCATTTCTTCACCACCGACCCACTGCATGGTCCAGCTCACATTCCAGGGTCTGGTATATGCACCGGGATCGTTGATGGTCACTTCGTATTTCAACGTATCAGCGTCCGAGCGGGTGAAGCGTTCTTCCATGCTCAACAGGTCAGTGTGGGGTAGCCCCCCGTTGCTGAACCAGAAATCTTCATTGAAACCCGTGGTTTCAACGACCAGCGTATCGCCATCCCAACGGCCAAGCGAACGGCCGTAATACAGCGGGTTGTCGTCGTCGCCGCCCACGCTGCCGGTGGAGTCGCGGCCGTCGAGGTAGATGATCCGGAAGTTGTGGTTGCCGGAACCCATCAACACGAATATCCGCTGGTTTTCCTTGTCTTCCAGCAGTTTAAAGCCGAGATCGCTCTGGTACTGGCGCGGACCACCCGGTGGCTTGCAGTTGAGCCACATTGGGTCGTCCTGCAGCATGCGTGCCTGGCGGAACTTGTACAGGCCCAGGGCCCAGGGTTGCAGAGGGGCAACCTTGGAGGCATCGTCGCTCTCGAGCAGGATCGCGTCGCGATCGAAGGCGACGTCGACGCCGTCCTCGACCAGCACGGTCTTGCTCGGGAAGCTCCAGTAGCCGTCGGAACCGCCGGGCGACTTGCCGAGCGCCACCGACCCATCCGGCCAGCGTGGCGCAGGACGGGAGGTCAGCGGACGCGCCGGGGCGCTGTAGTCCGGTGCGTAGACCTGGCGGCCGGTGGCCGTGGCGGTAACGGTTTCGCCCCAGATCTGGCGGGTGCCGTTGCGTGCCAGGATGCCGGATACCTCGATGGCGTCGCCGGGGCGCAGGGATTCCGCGTCCCAGCCGCTTCTGGCCAGGATCACCGGGCTTTCGAGTTCGATTGCCCAGTTCTGTACTTCGTTGCCGTTGCTCACGTTGACGAACACGTGAGTGTGCGGGTTACGCCAGTCGACATCGGTGACGACGCCCCGCAGGGTGCTTTCCTGCGCCGGGTCGAACTTGGCCTTGATGGGATGATGCGCCAGGGCGGCACCGCTGACGAGCAGCAGGGCGCTTACGCCGAGGAGCGATTTGGATAAGGGGAAGCGCGCAGCCTTCATCATGGGCTTACTGCCTGACGATTTCGAAGGGGCCGCTGGCATTGCCGTTGCTCCAGGTGCCGGTAATGGAACGGTTGGGCAGTTCGAGCCGCTCGAAGGTGCCGTCGATCTTGTAATCGCCCGCTTCGATGTGAATGGTCCAGTCGGACGGATTCAGCTCGGCGTTGGCAATCTGGAGATTGTCGGTGCCCGGGTTGATGATCCCGGTGATGTCCTTGCCATCCCAGTTCATTACCACGAGGACGCTCTCGCCACTGCTGTTGCCTTGCCACTCACCGATCCAGGAGCCTTTGGCCGGGTGTCCTTCCTGCGCGGAAGACATAGTCGCCAGACCGGACAGCAGACCGATAGCTAGCAGGCCACGAATTGGTAATCGCATTGAAAATCCCCTCTATATTTGTTGGTACGACTACGGGTTAACGGGTCACATCACATTGTTATGGCTTGTGCTTGACCAAGCCTTAACGAAACCACGATTGGTTAAAACACACCACGTCCGAAGGTTAACATCAAACCTTGTCGTGGCAAATCCTTTCGTTATGCGAAAAAGCCGCGACTTGAACGGTTAAGGACGGCTTTTGCATGAATCACGCCGGTATCATCGCTTTCAAATATGGAAATTCCGTGCAAGCGCCGCGTGAAAGCTGGAAGGGGTGGTCAGAAACCCTGGGCAGCGTTGGACAAGCCTGGGGAGCTGTGATTATTCTCGCCCCTGCCGAAACGCATCAATGATGGCTTCATATAACGTGCGTTGGGTTCATATAAAAAGATCCGTTAACAGGATCAACATTCAGGGGGTATCTCATGAGGGGATTGGGTGGGCTCCTGGCGGGTGTTGCGCTGCTTGCCTTCGGCATGGCGCCGTTGGCGCAGGCGCAGGATCTGCCGCGCACCGCAAGCGGCAAGCCGGACCTGCAGGGCATCTGGCAGGCGCAGACCCGCGCGGCCCATGGCCTGCCGGATCATCCGGCCAGCGAGGGCATACTGGCGGGGCTGGGCATCGTGGCCGGCGGTAGCCTGCCGTACCAGCCCTGGGCGCTGGAGCGCCAGCAGGCCAACTTCGCCAACCGCCTGAGCGAGGATCCGCTCAACAACTGCTACCTGCCCGGCGTGCCGCGCATCATGGCCCTGGATCATCCTTTCCAGATCGTGCAGGAAGACGATCACGTGGCGCAGACCTTCGAATGGTCGCAGGTGTTCCGGCTCATCTATCTCAGCGACGACCCTTCCCTGTATGAAGGCATCGAATCGTGGATGGGGCATTCGCGCGGACACTGGGACGGCGATACGCTCGTGGTGGAGGTGCGCGATTTCAACGACCGCTCCTGGCTCGACGCCTCGGGCAATTTCCACAGCGCCGCCATGACGCTCACCGAGCGCTACCGCATGCTCGATGCCGATACCATCCGCTACGAAGTCACGATAACCGACCCGGAAGTGTTCACGCACCCGTGGGAATTCGCCTACGACTTCAAGCGGCAGGACCAGTTCCCGCGGTTGCTCGAATACCAGTGCCAGGCCGAGCGGGAGGAAGCCAACGGCGAGTTCGAGCGCGATGAGCGCACCTGGTACCCGGCGCCGATTCCACAGGACAACGCGGCATTCGACGCCGATGCCGGCACAACGCTGCCCCTGCCCGAAGCCGTGGGCGAGATTCGCCGGTTGCCCGACGGCACGCCGGATATCAGCGGCTATTTCACCTCCGATGCCGGCGGCGCCAACTATGGCCTGGAAAGCAGTGAAGGCGGCTTTCTCACACCCAGGACGCGCGGCGTGGTGGTGGACCCCGACCACGGCGGCCTGCCTTACCAGGCGTGGGCGCGGGCGGAAAAGGACGATCGCATGCTGCCGCATCGCGGCTACGACGATCCCACGGCGCATTGCTTCGTGGCGGGCCTGCCGCGCTCCCACTACGTGCCGTCGCCGTTCTACATCGTGCAGGGGCGCGACGACATCGCGGTGCTGCACGAGCGCATGTCCTGGCGGCAGATTGCGCTGACGCGCACCGAACATCTGCCGGATGGCATCCGCCTGTGGCAGGGCGATTCCATCGGCCATTGGGAAGGCGACACGCTGGTGGTCGATTCCAGCAATTTCAACGGCAAGACCTGGCTCAACGAGGCCGGCGATGTCATCAGCCACATGCAGAAGATGCGCGAAACCTTCACCCCGGTGGATGCGGACACGATCATCTACCGCGCCACCGTAAACGACCCGATCGCCTACACCCGTCCCTGGACCATCGAAATCCCGTTCCACCGCGCGGACGACGAACTGCTGGAAGTCGCCTGCCACGAAGACAACAACGACCTGGAACACCTCAAAGACGTGCGCGATGCTTTCCGCGCCGGTCTGGGTGAACCCACATCGCCATGAGAGGAGCACGCCCCATGAAAACCCGTTACCTCGCCCCGCTAGCCGCCGTCGCGCTCTGGTGCGGCAGCAGCCAGATCCTGGCCCATCATTCCTTTTCCGCCGAATACGACGCCGAAAAACCGATTCAGATCACCGGCAAGGTCACCGAAATGAAATGGTCCAACCCGCACGGCTGGATCTACCTGGACGTGACCGGCACCGATGGCGCAGTGACCAACTGGGCGCTCGAAACCAGCGCCGCCAACGGCCTGATCCGCCGCGGCTGGCGCAAGGAAGACCTGCCCGCCGGCACGGTACTCATGGTGGAAGGCTGGCAGGCCCGCAACGGTTCCCCCACCGGCAACATTCGCTCGGTCACCTTCGAGGACGGACGCCGCCTGTTTGCCGGCACCTCGAACCAGAATGCGCAGGATGAGCAATAGCACAAAAGCACTGGCATAAAAAAAGCCGTCACAAGTGACGGCTTTTTTGTACGACATCCAGCGCTATCCGATCATTCCAGGTAAGGAATCAAGCGACCCAGGATGATCACGCCGGTCCACAGGGCCAGCGACGCGGCCGCGATCACCTTGGCGGGGATCGGAGCGGACTCGCCATCGGCCAGGGTGCTCAGCTTGGCGTGTTCGCCGAACCAGAACCACAGCGCGTTGATGCCAGCCAGCACGATCAGTGCCATTTTCCACTGGAAGGCCGTGTTGTAGTAATAGCGGAAGGGATCACCGCAGAAAAAGATGATGCCTGTGATCAGATTGAGGCTGAAGGCGATCATCACGTAGGGAATCAGCGACAGCGCCGGCTTCATCGGGATGTACTTGGCCGGCCCGATGCCGATCACGCGCAGGTCGATCACCAGCAGACCGCCCACCAGGGCGCTCAGGCCGATAAAGTGGATGTTTTCGAGAAACGGCCACATCCAGAAAGGCCCGCGGGCCATTTCGCCAACCCAGGAGTCCCCAAGTATGTTCAAAAAATCATTGGTCGTCATGGAGTGCTCCTTCTTAGAAATAAGCCATCAGGCGACCGGTGATGATCGCGCCCAGCCAGGAGGCCAGCGACAGGAAACCCATCAACTTGGTTCTGCCGGCCGAATCGCCGTATTTGCGGGCGCTGTCGATCATCAACTTGAACAGGATGCCGCCAGCCAAGATCAGCAGCAGCTTCATGATGAATACAACCTGATAGCTGTACTCCACGGCATGCGACGAATACAGCGCGATGCCGGAAATGAGGTTGACGAAGAAGCCGGCCCAGGCTACCGCATACAGATTGGCATGCGCCTGAAGAGGAACCTGCTTGAGCACGTTGAGCGAGCGCAAGGTGGCTACCATTACGACGCCCAGGGCCATGGACATGCCCACCGCGTGCGCGGACAGGGCAATGGCGAAGCCCCAGGGATCTTCGCGGATGTAGACTCCGAGACCGGAATCTTCGATCCTTTGAAACAATTCCATCATTATTGTTTACCTAAGCTGGTGGCACGGATGCTTCCGCTACCAATGAATTGCCAAAAACATACCGTGGAAGACGAATGCGCGAGACGTATAGGCTGATTTCCGGCTTGTCTGGAAGCAGAATCATGCTCCGCCGCCGTCTTTTCACAGGCGGGGCAAAGGTAAGCCAGATCGCGCCCGAGGACAAGACGAGAGGGTGTAACAAGCCCGGATATCTTTGACCTGAATTAAGTCCTTTCCCGGGTATCCTTTTTTCTTGCAAGGTTACCGTTGTACGACAGTTGGGCGGCCAAAATACGTATAAAAAAGGCATAAAAAATTTCCCGGAGAAATTTTTCGCGCCGCCATCGGCGGCGTCCCCGGAGGGGTGGCGGCCATGGATGGCACGCCACAAAAAAAACCGGCCGCACTAGGCGGCCGGTAGGTACTGCAGGGTGGAAGCGGCGTGGCTCAGTGATTGCGCCAGCCGGCATCGGTATAGCTGGTGCGCGCCGCTTTCGCGTAAGGCACCGGGCATACCATGGCGCGGATTTCGAACTGCCTGTGCGATTCCACGGTGGGCTTGGCGGTGGCCGTGGGTTCGCCCCAGACGAAGGTGACCTCGGTGCCGGGCTCGGCAAATTCGTTGTCGAGCATGGCGAGGGTCAGCATGCGGCGTTCATTGGAGCTGTAACCCACCCAGGTGGACAGGCCAACGTTCTTGCCGTTTTTCAGCACGGCATCGTAGGGCAGGGTGGAATAGACGGCGGAGGGGAATTCCATGAACTTGCCGCGCTCGTCGGTGTACTGGCTGGCGAGCACCTTGAGCACGTCGTCGTTGTTCAATTCCAGCGTCACTTTCTGGCGGCGCGGGTTCTGGGCGATCTTTTCCAGCGCTTCGCGGCCGATGAAGTCGTGGTCGAACTTGACCATCACGCCGTAGCCGAGATCGTACGGGGTCAGGTAGTAGTCCTCGATGTTGTCGGAGACGAAGCTGCCGCCGAGCGAGGCGCGCGCTTCATAGGAATCCGCGGTCAGCCATTCGCGATAGGATTTGAGCGCGTCGCCGGAATAGATGGCGGGCATCGGCGAGGGGATCCAGCCGGATTCCAGGGTGTTGGACGAATAGGCGCGGGCACCCACCAGGTGCAGGCCGAATTCCTTGCCGGCTTCGATGAAGGCCTGGCGGATCGTCTCGCCGTCGGCGCTTGGGCCGAATAGCTCGTAGCCGGGCTGGCCGGCCATGCCGTGGCGCAGCGCGCCCACTTTGCAGCCCAGGATTTCGATTTCGCCCATGTGGAAGAATTTGAGCTTCGGCGGCTCCTTGCCGATTACCTTGGCCATCAGCGCGAAGGCGTTGGGGCCCTGGATCTGGAAGCGGTAGGTGTTGCGGGCCAGCGGGTTGGCGCGCACGGCGGAGCGCTCGTCACGCACGCATTTGGCGTCGTAGCCTTTGGTTTCGCAATGGAACTGCACCCAGTTGAGCACCGAGGGGCGGCCGATCAGGTTGAAGGTGCCGTTCGGCAGATGCATCAGGATCACGTCGCCCACCACGTAGCCATCGGGCGTGCAGGGCGCATATTGCTTGGCGACGTTGACCGGGAAGTTTTCGAAGCTGTTGGTGCCCAGGTCCCTGAGCAACTTGACCGCGTCCGGCCCGGAGACGTACATGTCCGACATGTGGTAGCTCTGGTTGAACAGGACGCAGGTCTGTTGCCAGGCACGCTGCTCATCACGCCAGTTGGTGTATTCTGGCGGCACCACGGGATAAACGTTGGGTCCGGTCGGGGAGTTGCGTAACATGGTCACCGGATTGCCGGCTGCCTGAATCAGGGCTTCCAGGGTTTGTGCGGTCATGGGGTTTGCCTCTTCTTTTTGGGACTGCTGAATAACGATATTTTTTTCGCATATCGAAAAAAAGCAAAGTCTAGTGCCAGATTCCGGCCTCGGCAAGCACAAATTGGACAAGAATAAAATTGGACAGATGAAACGATCAGGTGGCGCGATGCTGCAGAAGAACCCTCGGGAAGATGGCGAATATCTCAATGCCCTGGCGCGCGGACTGACCGTGCTGCGGGCCTTCGGCCGCGACAAGCCGGGCATGACGCTCAGCGAAATCGCGGCCAGCACCCAGCTCAACCCGGCCGTGGTGCGGCGTTGCCTCAATACGCTGATGCACCTGGGCTACGTGGGCAAGAAGGACAAGCTGTTCCTGCTGCGTCCGGAAGTGTTCAGCCTGGGCTCGGCCTACATCGAATCGATGAACCTGGAGGAAGTGGTCACCCCGCATCTGCAGCCGGTACGCGACAGCACGGGCAACAGCACCGCCATGGCGGTGTTGTCGGGGCAGGACATCCTGTTCATGGTGTACGTGTCCACCAAGCTGCTCACCCGCATCGTGGCCGGCGTGGGTACGCGCTTTCCGGCGTATGCCACCGCCGCGGGCCGCGCG
>DATMFX010000341.1:0-2936 GCA_035555995.1 Hyphomicrobiales bacterium
GCGGAACTGCCGTTCACGGTCACCTGCGGCAGCAGGCCGGCCACGCCTTCCAGCACGGAGGTATGGGCCACGCCATACTGCGCGCGGGCTTCGCGCACGGTGGGGTCGTTGTCCGCGGCAAGTTCGAAGACTTCCAGCAGATTGTCCGCCAGCGCTACATGGCTGGCACCGGCAAATGCGAGCATGAGAACTGCGCGCACCGTTATCTTTTTCATCTGGTACAGCGGCAATTTTTTCATCCGATACAGCGGCAACATGGAGGCTCCACCCTGACTATTCCAAAAGGCGTCTAATTGAACACGATCCGTTCCATCTGCGCGAACGCGGCGTACTCCGACGTGATCACGCGATCCTGTTCGTTCAGTCCTTCCAACACCTCGAAATAATCGGGGTTACGGCGTCCCAGGCGAATGGCGCGTTTTTCGGCGTAACTGCCATCCATACTGAGCACGAAGGCCCAGTTGCCCCCCGTGTCCTGGAAAAAGCCGCCCCTGGGCAGCAGCAGCGCCTGGCTGGAATCGCCAAGTTGCATGCGGATCTGCAGGGACTGTCCGCGGCGGATGCCGGCTGGCGCCTGCTGGCCGAATTCCATGTCCACCTCGAATTGCCCATTGACCACCTGCGGATACACCCGCGACACCGTCAGGGGATAGTTGCTGCCACCCTGGGTGTATTCGCCGCTTTGCCCTTCGCGGGTGCGGCTTACGTAGAACTCGTCCACCTGTACCGCCAGTTTGAAATCATCGACGTCGTCGATCTGCCCCAGCGTTTCGCCGCGCGCCTTCGACTGCCCAAGCTCCGCGTCGAACGAACTGAGCTGCCCCGCGATGGGCGCGGTGACCACCAGGCTGTCGAGGTTGCGGCGGGCGATTTCCAGGTTCTGCTGCAACTGCTCCACGCCCGATTCCAACGATTCGATCTGCGCCATGCGCATGGTTTCGTCCTGGCGCTGGCTTTCGATGGTCACTTCGCGACGGCGGCGGTAATACTCCAGTTCGTCCTGGGTGTCCTGAAAGGCGGCCTGCGACACCAGCTTCCGTGTGAACAGCTCCTGCTGCCGTTCCACCAGCCGCTCCAGACGCTGCAGCTGATAGTCGATGTCCACCAGATCGCGCCGCAGGGCAAGGCGGTTCTGCTCCATGGCCAGGCGGGTATTGCGCAGGTTGTTCAACTGTTCGGTTACCTGCGCTTCGCGCGAGATCACGTCGAGTTGCAACGAGGTGTTGCTCAATTCCAGAATCGGCTGCCCGGCCTTCACCTGGGCGCCGTTCTTGGCGAAGATTTTCTCCACCCGTCCGCCTTCGATGGCATCGAGAAACACCGAGGTGAGCGGCGTGACCGTGCCGCGCACCGGAATGTAGTCCTCGAAATGCCCGGCCTTGACGCTGCTGATCGTGACGCGGTCACGGTCGACGCGATAGGTGGGAATCGAGGCGTCGCTCAAAAGCCCCTGGGCGAAATACAGCAACCCCACGGTCAATACGCCGCCAAGCCCCAGCTTGATCAAGAGCGGCTTGCGGCTTTTCTCCAGCTTGCGGTCCATTCCCATCGATGTCTGCTCCAGCACAAGGGCCTGATGCCCTGTCGTCATGCCAAGACCACAGCAAGATTCGGCCCACCTATTGAACTCTTTTAGAATCAATCGCTTGCATCACCTAGGCGCGCTATTCCCCTTTGCTGGCGTTCGCTTGTGGGACAATTTCTGTCCGTATCCGGACAGCCAGGAAGGCAAAAAGCATTGTTTTCAGCATCGTTTGATGTATATTTCAGGCATCACTGTGGAGGTTCCCCCATGCGCACCACCCTCAATCTCGACGACGACCTGCTCGAACAGGCCCAGCAATTGACGGGCATCAGCGAAAAAACCGCGCTGGTTCGCGCGGCGCTGCAGGCCCTGGTCGAACGTGAAAGCGCCCGCCGTCTGGCGCGGCTCGGCGGCAGCGAACCGGGTCTGCAGCCCATCCCGCGGCGCCGGGGCTACACCGTATGATCCTGGTCGACACTTCGGTGTGGATCGATCACCTGAACAGTAGCGATGCGCTGCTGGCCTGGCATCTGGAACAGGGCGAAGTGCTGATGCACCCTTTCGTGCTGGGTGAATTGGCCTGCGGCAACCTGCGCAACCGCGCGCAATTGCTGGAGCTGCTGCAACAACTGCCGTGCTGTGCTCCTGCCACTGACAGGGAAGTTCTGCATTTCATCGAACAGCGGCAATTGGCCGGCACGGGCATTGGCTATGTCGACGCGCACCTGTTGGCCGCCGTGGCACTTGGCGGCACGACGAGGCTATGGACGCGTGACAAGCGGCTCGGCGCACTGGCGCATACGTTTGGCTATGCCGCCCAGGTGGACGACGATGCCAATGTCGTTCACGACTCCGGGGCCGTCTATCGGACTTGAACGCTCGTCATCGCAACCGCATCGCGCTAGATTCGCTACCACCAGGGGCTTACCCAAGGACCGTTTCATGGTGTACGCTTTCGTACACTTTGATTCCGGAGCCGCGCATGTCCCTCACTCCCGGCCACTTATTGGTCATCGACGACGATCCCGACGTGCTCACGGCGGCGGCGCTGCTGCTCAAGCGGCGCTTCAGCAAGGTAGTCACCGAAAGCCAGCCACAGCGCATCCCTGAACTGCTGCAAACCAGCGGTTGGGACTTGATTCTGCTCGACATGAATTTCTCCGCCGGCGCCCGCAACGGCGAGGAAGGCCTGTACTGGCTGGAGCAGATCACGCGCCTGCAGCCCTCCGCGGCGGTGATCCTGATGACGGCGTACGGCGGCGTGGAAACCGCCGTGCAGGCCATGAAGCGCGGCGCCTGCGATTTCGTGCTCAAACCCTGGCACAACGAACGCCTGCTTGCCACGCTGCACAACGCCCAGCGCCTGCGCGCCAGCGAACAGGCCCTGGGCCAATGGCAGGCGCGCGGACGC
>DATMFX010000342.1:0-3196 GCA_035555995.1 Hyphomicrobiales bacterium
CCGGGGCCAGTGCTTCGACCTGGTGATCACCGACATCAACATGCCGGTGATGAACGGCTTCGACCTGCTGGCCGCGCTGCGCACGCTGCCGGACTACGCCTTCAAGCCCATCCTTATCCTCAGCACCGAATTTTCCCAGGAAATGAAGCAGCAGGGCCGTGCCGCCGGCGCCACCGGCTGGATGGTCAAACCCTTCGATCCGGTGAAGCTGGTGGACGTGATCCACCGGCTGCTCGGCTGAACCGGCGGAGTCGCGCATGCACAATTCGACGTCCGGCCATTCCCAGCTCGAGGAAATCCGGCACATCTTCATCAGCGAATGCAACGACGGCCTCGACCTGATCGAGCAGGGACTGCTGGAGCTGGAGCGCGGCAACAATACGCTGGCGATCGTCAACGACATCTTCCGCGGCGCACACTCGATCAAGGGCGGCGCCGCCACCTTCGGCTACACCAACGTGGCGGAATTCACCCACGTGCTGGAAACGCTGCTCGATCGCGTAAGGACGGAGGAACTGGGTGTTACCCCGCCGCTGGTGCAGGTGTTCCTGGAAGCCGTGGACGTGCTGCGCGCCATGGTGCAGGCCATGGAGTCGGGAGAAGACTACGACGATGCACAGGCACAAACCGTGCAGGCCGCGTTGATCGGCTGGCTTGGCGGCGAACAGGATGCCGTTGCGCCCGCTGTTGCGATGACTTCCGCAACATCCACAACACACGCCGACCCAACAGCCGTCTCCGCGATGGCTTCGGGGCAGCGTGAGGCAAAAGGCGAAGACAGCCTGGCGCCGCAAACCGCGCCGGGCATCCTGTGGGACATCCACTTCAAACCGGCGCCCGATTTCCTGCGCAACGGCAACCAGCCGCAGCACATTTTCCGCGCCCTGGCCGAACTCGGCACGCTGACTTTGCAGCCGCTGCTCGACGGCCTGCCGGATTTCTCTGCGTTCGAACCCGAGACCATGTACCTGGCCTGGTCGCTCACGCTCGACACCCAGGCCGATGCCGCCCGCATCCGCGAAGTGTTCGACTGGGTGGAACTGGATGCCGAGATCGACATCACGCCGCGCCAACCCCTGCCGGAAAAGGCGGCCGCGCCATCGCATGCGCCGCCGCCGGCGCAGGAGGCGGCTGTTGCAGAGCAGCACGCGCCCCGCCTGGAACGCCGCGGCGGCAAGAAGGATGCCGGCTCGATCCGCGTGGACATCGAAAAGATCGACGTGCTGCTGAACCTGGTGGGCGAACTGGTGATCAACCAGGCCATGCTCAATCAGGTTACGCGCAACCGCAGCGGCCGCCACGGGAAGGAGCTTGCCGGCGAACTGGAACAGGGCCTGTTGTTGCTGGAACGCACCACGCGCGAGCTGCAGGAAGCGGTGATGGAAATTCGCATGCTGCCGCTCAGCGTGACCTTCAGCCGCTTCCCGCGGCTGGTGCACGACCTGAGCGCCAGGCTGAACAAGCAGGTGGAACTGAAGATTACCGGCGAGCAGACCGAACTCGACAAGACGGTTCTGGAACGCATCGGCGATCCACTGCTGCACCTGATCCGCAACGCGCTCGACCACGGCATCGAAAGCATGGAGCAGCGCCAGGCCGGCGGCAAACCCGCCACCGGCGAAATCCACCTGGGCGCCTCCCACGAAGGCGGCAGCGTGGTGATCCGCGTGAGCGACGACGGCGCCGGGCTCAACACCGAACGGATTTTCCAAAAGGCCCTGGAGAAAGGGCTGGTGGAAGCCGACGCCAAGCTCAGCGACAGCCAGATCCACGATCTGATTTTCCGCCCCGGTTTTTCCACCGCCGACGTGGTCACCGACGTGTCCGGCCGCGGCGTGGGCATGGACGTGGTGCGCAGCAACATCGAAGAGATCGGCGGCCGCGTACAAGTGCATTCGGAACGCGGCAAGGGCAGCACCTTTCGCATCACGCTGCCGCTCACGCTGGCGATACTCGACGGCCAGCTGATCCGCGTGGCCGGCGAGGTGTACGTGCTGCCGCTGCTGTCCATCGTCGAAACCGTGCAGGTGAACGCGGCGCTGATCAACGTGATTTCCGGCCGCGAGGTGGTGTATCGCCTGCGCGGCAAGGCGGTGCCGGTGGTGGACATGCGCGAAGTGTGCCGCATCGCCGGCAACGCCGTGCTGGAGGACTACAGCGGCAAGCAGATGATCATCGTCGAATCCGAACGCCGCCACGTGGGGCTGATCGTGGACGAGCTGCTGGACCAGCACCAGGTGGTGATCAAGAGCCTGGAAACCAATTTCGTCAAGGTGCCGGGCATGCTCGGCGCCACCATCCTGGGGGACGGCACGGTGTCGCTGATTCTGGACGTCACCACGCTGGCCCAGACACTGCATCGCGCGCGCCGCGGCGACGACCACGCCGTGGCCACCATCACGCATTGACCCGGAGGAAACCATGTCGCAACCCACCACCCAGGCCAGAGAGCTCAGCCAGTACCTCACCTTCATTCTCGACGGCGAGGAATACGGCGTGCCGATTCTCAAGGTCAACGGCATCCAGGGCTTCGAGCGCACCACGCCGATCCCGAACGCGCCCGCCTACGTGATGGGCATCATCAACCTGCGCGGCGAAGTGGTGCCGATCATCAACCTGCGCAAGCGCTTCGGCCTGCAGGAAGGCACGCTCGACGCGCACACCGTGGTGATCGTGGTGCGCGTGGAACAGGCGGACAAGACCCGCACCGTGGGGCTGGTGGTGGACGCGGTGGCGGATGTGTACGACATCAAGGACGAGAACCTGCACAGCACGCCGGATTTCGGCGGCAAAATCAGCGACACCTTCGTCAGGGGCCTGGGCATGATCAATGAAAAACTGGTGATCCTGCTGGAAATCGACCACCTGATCGATTGGAAGCGGGTGGCCGAACCCGAGCCGGAAGCCGCTACCGCCGCGGCCTGAGCATCGCCACCACAGATACGAAGAGGCACATATGGGCATATTCAGCAAATTTGTCGGGTTCGGCACGCCGCACGACCGCATCACGCACAGCCTGTTCGAGGTGGGCTCGGAGCAGGATGCGCGCACGTCGGCACCCAGCGCGGCGCAGCTTGTCGCCGCGGCTGCCTGCGCCATGATCGTGAGCGATGCCGAGCACCGGGTGTTGCAGGCCAACCCGGCGGCGCTTGCGCTGCTGGCACGCATCACGCCCACGCTGCGGGCCAAACAGCCC
>DATMFX010000343.1:0-3701 GCA_035555995.1 Hyphomicrobiales bacterium
TATTGTTTGGAGCGCGCACTACCACGCGTGGGGCGCGGCGAAAGAAGCTATCAGCGATGCCGCCCGCGCGGCAGGGATACGTAATCCGATCCGATTCCAGGGGCAGTATCTGGACTCGGAAACGGGCCTGCATTACAACCGCCATCGGTACTATGATCCGCAGATCGGGCGGTTCATATCGAAGGATCCGATCGGATTTTCGGGTGGGCTGAACATTTATCAGTATGCCCATAACCCCATCGAATGGCTGGATCCGCTCGGGCTAGCGGGTGCTAGAGGTGTACTTCGCGCGCAGAACATACCGGGAGGTTCGCAATGGGGACTCAGCTCCGGCGAGGGCGGAAGAGGCATAACAAACGCTGCCGTTAAGGCAGCTTATGACAATGTTCCGCTGATTGAGCGAAGCGAATATCACGGAGCTTGCGCCGAAGCGGACGCGTTGAGTAAAGCCGCGAATGCCGGAGGGATAGAAACACTCGACGAACTGAAAGATCTGGTTCAAGGCGGATCTTCCCAAACCTGGCGCAACGACAAGAAAGGAAAACCCATGCCTGCTTGTGGCTCTTGCGCCCATGTCCAGCGGCAACTGGGAATCAGAGACGATTGCCCAACGAGATAAACGCTGGACGGTAGATGAGTAACAAGAGAAGGGATCCAAACATGAGCGACGCAAGCGACTGCATGAATCAATACAAGATCTTTGAAGAGCGCTTCAATATTGAATCGATGAGTTATGAGGACTTTTTCTTCGTTCTGACTGACTATATTCAGGACTGCCTGATCCATGAACGGACACGCCTCTGTATTTCATCTCGGGTCAAAAGCATCGTTACTTCCTACATTGACATCATCAGGGATCATCTGTCCAAAAAATCTGGTCCGGACTTGCTGGACAAATTGTGCATAGAAAACATGAAGAATAGGGAGGACGCCAACTTTGAAGAGAGTGAGCAGGTGTTGTTGAAAATAATCCAATATGCCCTATTTAGCAGAGAGAGGTCCTCGCTGACGAAGGATGGGGCAGACTTTATGCTGGGGTTTGTTTTTGCCGATATTGGTTTGCTGGGGCATGAGTATTGCCGCAGCTTTCGGCTATATCTAGAGCAACATACACGAATGCACAAGTTCAAGGTCGACTAAGCATATGTAATGACCAGTGAGAACCTGCTCACGTCATAATCGAGGGAATTGACGATGAGCATGAAGATAACCGGTGTCTCTGTAAACAGTGCAAACGGTAAGTCGCTTGGAGAACTAACCGCGAGTATTCTGCACTCCAAGGTGGGAACCACCACGGTTGGCGCTGTGAGAGCGGCAGGTGGTGATGTTGTTCCTTCTCCAACCAGAAGTAATCCGTGTCATGCGACATTCCGGAATCACGGGCAGACAGGCCGAATCATGGATGACCCCTGTTGTCAAAAGCCCCAGCGTGACAAGCTGAGTCACCATGAACAGTGCAGAACTAGATCGAATCGAAGCGCGCTGCCGGGCGGCAACGCCCGGCCCATGGCAGTCATATATAGAGGGTAGAGACCACGAGAGCGGTTCGAATTTTATTCGAACGGGGCCGCCGGGGGCTAGGCATGAGGACATAGAGTTGTCCGGGGCGACTGTAGCCGATCAGGACTTTATCGCTCACGCAAGGCAGGATGTTCCTCGCCTATTGCAGGAAGTGCGGCGGCTTCAAAAGTTGCTAGGGTCGAGCGTTCACCGGTGATGGACCCGGCCAATGGCGCGAAAACATTTGCTGGCGACGATGGACGAGGTGCGTCCTTGATATGCCCGCAGGCCGCGAAAAGGGCCTTATCCGGGACGTGAGCGCCAGATAAGCCGAGCTCTTTGAACTGTTTGGCAGAATTTTGGAGGCGCTAATGAATTTCTTCCCGAATGATCCCGTTGTCATAGAGACCTTTCTCGGAACGAAAACGACCGCCGCCTCAACACGAGATTCGGAAAATTACTGGAAACTGGTCGGGCAGCGAGGTCTGGTCGTCAAGGTAGAGTCGCAATCGGGCCTACCCCGCCATGAACGTGGAGAACGCGTATTAGTCAAATTCGATGTCGACGTTGCTAGTCTCGGGCTGCGTTGTCACAACGAAATTCCCAATACGCTTTGGATTTTCATCTCCGACCTGCGCCGGGCTTCCTGCTTAACGGGCGGTGTTGAAAGGTAATACTCCTGAACTTTCCGCCCAGAACTGCAGGCTGCTGCCTCGCGATTCTGATCTCCCGTCAAAACCCCTCCCGCGGCACATGCACCCGCCCTTCCATCAGCACCCGCGCGCTGCGGCTCATGATGGCCTTGGTGACTTTCCATTCGCCGTCAATCGACTGCGCCTGCGCGCCCACGCGCAGCGTGCCTGAGGGGTGGCCGAAGCACACGTTGTCGCGTTCGCCGCCGCCCGCGGCCAGGTTGACCAGTGTGCCGGGCACGGCGGCCGCGGTGGCGATGGCGACGGAGGCCGTGCCCATCATGGCGTGGTGCAGCTTGCCCATGGACAGGGCGCGCACCAGGACGTCGATGTCGCCCGTGCCGATCTGCTTGCCGCTGGACGACACGTAGGCCTTGGGCGGGGCGACGAAGGCGATCTTGGGGGTGTGCTGGCGGCTGGCGGCCTCGGCAATGTCCTTGATGAGGCCCATGCGCAGCGCGCCGTGGGCGCGGATGGTCTCGAAGCGCGCCAGGGCGGCGGCGTCGCCGTTGATGGCTTCCTGGAGTTCCGTGCCGGTGTAGCCCAGGGCATCGGCTTCCAGGAAGATCGTGGGGATGCCGGAGTTGATCATCGTGGCCTTGAAGGTGCCCACGCCCGGGACTTCCAGGTTGTCGACCAGGTTGCCGGTGGGGAACATGGAACCGCCGTCGCCTTCCTCGGCCGGGTCCATGAATTCCAGGCGCAGTTCGGCGGCCGGGAAGGTCACGCCGTCCAGTTCGAAGTCGCCGGTCTCCTGCACCGCGCCGCCGGTGATGGGCACGTGCGCGATGATGGTTTTCTGGATGTTGGCCTGCCAGATGCGCACCACGGCGGTGCCGTCCTGCGGGATGCGGGCCGGATCGACGAGGCCGTTGGTGATGGCGAAGGGGCCGACCGCGGCGGACAGGTTGCCGCAGTTGCCGCTCCAGTCCACGAAGGGTTGGTCGATGGAGACCTGGCCGAAGAGGTAGTCCACGTCATGGTCGGGACGCGTGCTCTTGGCGACGATGACGGTCTTGCTGGTGCTGGAGGTGGCGGCGCCCATGCCGTCGATCTGCTTGCCGTAGGGGTCGGGGCTGCCGATCACGCGCAGCAGCAGCGCGTCGCGCGCGGCGCCGGGCACGCGCGCGGATTCGGGCAGGTCGTCCAGCTTGAAGAACACGCCTTTGCTGGTGCCGCCGCGCATGTAGGTGGCCGCGATCTTGGTTTGGGGAGCATGTGCCATGAAACAGTCCTGAGATATCGGAATAGGGGCGGCGGGCGCTGCAACGCCCGCCGGTCTGCATGACGGCCGGTCAGGCGAGCTTGCCGGCGCCGGAGGCGGAGGCGGCCTCCAGGAAATCCTGCGCAAAGCGTTGCAGCACGCCGCCGGCTTCGTAGATCGAGACTTCTTCTGCGGTGTCCAGGCGGCAGGTCACCGGGACCTGCTCGGTGCTGCCGTTGCGGCGGTGGATGACCAGCGTCAGGTCCGCGCGCGGCTTGCGTTCGCCGGTCACGTCGTAGCTCTCG
>DATMFX010000344.1:0-3044 GCA_035555995.1 Hyphomicrobiales bacterium
GTGAACGACAGCCAGCAGACAGTGGAACTGTTGAATCCCGCCACGCTTGCGATGCTGCTGCAACAGTTCCAGTTCTACCTGCGCCAGGCGGCGCGGCTGTACCGCGGCGTGCTCACGCGCATCGAGGGCGACAGCGTGCTGGTGTGCTTCGATGCGCGCCGCTGCCGCGACGATCACGCCTTCAACGCGCTGTGCTGCGCGCAGCTGTTCCTGCTGCTGATGCAGAAAGTGGCGGCCAAACATCGCGGCCGCAGCATCCAGAGCCTGGATTTCAACGTTACCGTACACAGCGGCGAAGTGTATTTTTCGCCGTTGTGGACCAAGAAACCCAAGGACGGCACGGTGGTGCCGCAGCAGGAATCCGCCATCGGCAAGCCGGTGGATCTCACCTACGCGCTGCTGGATCACACCACGAGCGGACAGTTGCTTGCCAGCGCCTTCACCTACCAGCTGGCGGGCGGGCAGACACGTTTTCCCACCGACGAAACCCGGCTGCAGCGGGTGGAGATCGGCAACGAGGAATACTCCACCTACCGACTGGACGCCACCAGCGGCAGCCACACCGAGCTGCTGCAACGGCAATGCCAGTACATGATCCCGGACGCCCCGGAAAAGGCAGGTACCGTATGAGCGCCATACTGAGCAATTCGCAGATCAGCGTCGGGCATCCGTTCTACTTTCCCACCCAGGCGGTCCTGGTGGATGACGATCCGGATTTTCTCGACGGCATCAGCCTGATGCTGGACAAATCGCTCAGCTACCGCCTGTTCCAATCCGCCAACGCGGCGCTGAAATACGTCAACGAATCCCACAAGCACGTGCAGTTCCTGCAGCGCTGCTACACCAGCTACAAGACCGGCCCGCTCGAATCGGATGCGCTGTCGCACATCGACATCGGCAAGCTGCACCACGAAGTGCTCAACGGCTTCCGCTTCCAGACCTGCTCCACCGTGATCGTCGACTATTCAATGCCGGAAATGAACGGTCTCGAATTCCTGATGTCGCTCAAGAATCCCTTCATCCGCAAGGTGCTGCTCACCGGGCAGGCCGACATGGAACTGGCGATCAAGGCCTTCAACCAGCAGCTCATCGACCAGTTCATCGACAAGCACGACCCGCGCCTGAAGCAAAAGCTCAACGCCGCCATTGCCACGTTCCAGGACCAGTACTTTCGCACCAGCTTCAAGCTGATCACCGACCCCATCATCGCCAACAACCAGGATGCGTTTCTGGTGAACCTGGAATTCCAGCGCTTTTTTACCGAATTGCGCGCCAAGCTCGGTTGCGTCGAGTACTACATGCTGGACACGCCGCACAGCGGCTTCCTGCTGGTGGACAGCAAGGGACGCACGCAATGCCTGCTGGTCTACACCCGCGAGGCACTGCTGCGGCACTGCGACCTGCTGCGTGAAATCAAGGCGCCGGCTGCGTTGTTGAAGGAAGTGCAGAGCGGCCAGCTGCTACCGGTGTACGACGTGCAGGCCACCGCGCTGCGGCCCAACCACCCGATCCTGCAGGATTGGGAGGCGTTCTATGCGCCGGCGCACGAAACGCGTTCACAGATGGCCACCTACTACACTACGCTCACCGACTGCGGCGCGCTGGAAGCGCTGCACGACAGGCCGCTGTTTTCCTACGACGATTTCCTGGAAACCAACCCCGGCACCCAGCAGGTGATGCACTGAGCGCCTGCTCAGCCGTGCCGCTCGAACAGCGGCAGCTTGATGATGAATTCGGCGTACTCGCCGAGCATGGAATGGCAGTCGATCTCGCCGCCGAAACTGAGGATGGTGCGGCGGCAGAAGGCCAGCCCCGCGCCGGTGCCGTCGCTCTTGGTGGTGAAGAAGCCGTCGAAGATGCGTCCCAGGATCGCTGGATCCACCCCGCCGCCCGTATCGCGAAAATACAGGCGATTGAAATCGCTGCCGCGCTGCAGGCGAATGGTGATCTCGCCCTTCTGCGCCGACTGCAGTGAATAGAGAGCGTTCTTCAGCAGGTTGAACAGCACGTAGACGAAAAAGCTTTCCACGCCAAGAAAGCTGAAATCCTGCTCCAGATCCAGATGTATGCGTTCGCGCTCGCCGCTGCGGAAAGGATAGCGGTCCACCGCCTGCTCCACGATCGCCGCCGCCCGCACCACGTCGAGCTGGCGCCGCTCCGGCGAATTGCCCTTGAGGTTCACCAGCAGCATGTCGATCACCGTATTGGCCTGATCGATCATCAACATGATGCGGCGCGGCGTGGCCCGCAACTTCTGCAGGTGGCCTTCTCGTATCGGAGAAAAGCGCTGCGGAGCCTGCTGCACGCCGTAGTCGTGGCTTTCCAGCAATTGCGGCAGATATTCCTCCAGGCCGGAAATGCTGCCGCGGATGCCCGCCAGCGGCGTGCGCATCTCGTGCGCGATGTTGGCGCTGAGGCTTTGCATCACCTGCATCTTTTCCGCATGGTCCATGGCGGTTTTCTGCAGCACCTTGGCATAGACGCGGATGCGGTCGATGATGATCGACAGCTGGTTCGCCAGGTAATCGAACATCTGGCACTCGAATTCGGTGTAGGGGATGCGGTTGTCCGAACGGCCGAGCAGCAGCACGCCGAGCAGGCGCTGGTTCTGCATGATCGGCAACAGCAGGTTGGTGCCGGTTTCCCCAAAGGCGGCCTGCACCGCGGGGAGAGCGTCCGCGAAGGACATCACGCGCGCCCGCGCCTTGACCTCCGCCTCGAACCGCGCGTCATGGAACGCGCCGCCCCTGCCCTCGCCCCAGCTGCGCAGCTCCAGGCCGTCTTCCGTTTCCTCCACCGTTTCCTGCTGGCGGGTAGGCACGTCGCGCGCCAGCAGATAGCGTATCTGCCGCACCTGGATGTGGTGGCGCAGGGCATCGTTGACCAGCACCAGCACGTCTTCGACGTCGAGAAAATTGTGGATCTTGCGGTTGAGTTCGACGAAGGCCGAGAAATAGCCGAGCTCGTTGCGCTGCCGGTAATGGCCCGTGGCCTGGCTGATGATGCGCAGCATGGCATCGTGGCTGACCAGCACGAACAGCACG
>DATMFX010000345.1:0-7008 GCA_035555995.1 Hyphomicrobiales bacterium
GAACAGCGACGCCGTGACCAGGATGATCAACCCGATCAGCATCGATTTGCTGGTGGCGGCGCCCACGTACGCGATCACGATCTCCAGGGGCGACACGGGCGCCGACAGCACCTCGTAAATCGTGCCGATGAAGCGCGGAAAATAGATGCCGAACGAAGCATTGGAAATGCTCTCGGTGAGGATCGACAGCATGATCAAGCCCGGCACCAGAAACGCGGCGTAAGGCACTCCGTCGACTTCCGCGATGCGGGAACCGATGGCGCCGCCGAACACCACGAAATACAGCGAGGTCGACAATACCGGTGACACGATGCTCTGCGCCAGCGTGCGGAAGGTACGTGCCATTTCGAAGGTGTAGATGGCACGGATGGCATAAAAATTCATGTTACTCACTCACCTTACTTGCTCACCAAACCCACGAAGATTTCCTCCAGCGAACTCTGCCTGGTTTCGAGATCGCGGAAACGCAGGCCGCTCGCTTCCACCGCATCGAGCAGTTGGGCGATGTCGGAACTTTCGCTGTGCTTGTCGTAGGTGTACACCAGCGTGCTGCCCGCGTTGCTCAGCTCCAACGGGTAAGCGCTGGCCAATCCGGCTGGTATCTGCGTCACCGGCTCCATCAACTGCAGCAGCAGGCGTTTTTCGCCCAGCTTGCGCAGCAGCGCGTCCTTGTTTTCCACCAGCAGCAGCTTGCCGCGATCGATCACGCCGATGCGGTCCGCCATTTCCTCGGCTTCCTCGATGTAGTGGGTGGTGAGGATGATGGTGACGCCCTCGTCGCGCAGGCGCCGCACCACCTGCCACATGTCCTTGCGCAGCTCCACGTCCACGCCCGCGGTGGGTTCGTCGAGGAACAGGATGCGCGGCTCGTGCGCCAGCGCCTTGCCGATCATCACGCGCCGCTTCATGCCGCCCGACAGCGTGATGATCTGGTTGTACTGCTTGTCGTGCAGCGAAATGTCGCGCAGCACCTTGTCTATATACGCCTGGTTGGGGGCCTTGCCGAACATGCCGCGGCTCAGCTTGAGCGTGGCGTCGACGGTTTCGAAGGCATCGGTGGCCAATTCCTGCGGCACCAGGCCGATGAGGCTGCGTGCCGCGCGGTAATCGCGCACGATGTCGTGGCCGCCGATGCGCACCACTCCCGAGGTGGGCGTGACGATGCCACAGACGATGCTGATCAGGGTGGTCTTGCCGGCGCCGTTAGGGCCGAGCAAGGCAATGATTTCGCCTTCCTGGATGCTCAGGTCGATACCGCTGAGCGCGCTGAAGCCATCCGCGTAGATCTTGGAAAGGTTCTCGATTTCGATGATTGCCGACATGAAACTCCTCATACCGCGCGCGGCACTGCATGGCGATGGCGCCCGGGGCCTTGCGGCCAACAGCGCGCCTCATTTGGATACCGGCGCTGCCGATACCAGCGCCTCTATAAAAAAGGGCAGCCTTGCGGGCTGCCCTTTTTGTCTCATCAGGAAAAATCCCGTGGATTTCCCGATCAATGCACAGGCTCGGGACGCGCGGCACCCTTGCGCTCCGGATTGCTGTCGGCATGCAGCTTGAGGAACAGCAGCACGACGGCGCCCGCAAGCGAGCCTACCCCCATGACGATGGCCACGTTTGCCAGGATATTGGCCAATTCCACGCCGTTGTCCTGACCACGCTGCAGCAGGTAACCCGCCAGGGCCGGTGCCAGTACCGCGCCGCCGCGGCCCACCCCGATCACGAAACCGGTGCCGGTGGCACGCACGTGCGTGGGGAATACGTAGGCGACGATGGTGTACAGGCCCGACACGCCTGCGTTGCCGAAGAAGCCGGCCAGACCGGCCCAGATGCTCAGCTGCGTGATTTCCGGCGCCGAACGGCCGAACAGCACCACGCCCACCGTGGTCCCCAGCAGAATGCCGATGGTCAGGGGCTTGAGGCCGATGCGGGCAGTCAGAATGCCGAACAGCGCGCCACCCAGCGCACCGCCGACGTTGGCCCAGGTGAGCACGCCCGAGGCGGCGCCCGCATCGATACCCATCAGGTTGACGATGGTCGGCGTCCATTTCAGGACGTAGTAGAAGGTTACGATATGGCAGAAATAGGCCACGGTGACCAGGATCGTGGAGGCCGCGAGCGCCGGTGAGAAGATGTCGCTGACGGATTTCTTGCGCTCGTCTTCCTGAATGTTGGGCAGCGCGTCGATCACCTGATGGCCCAGCTTGCGCAGCGCCGCGTTGATGCGCTCGAGGGCGTTGGGCGGCTGCTTGCGCGCCAGCCAATGCACGGATTCGGGCATCAGGAAGTAGACGACGGGAATCAGCGCCGCGGACAGCAGCGCGCCGGCGTCGAACATCACGCGCCAGTTCGTGGCGGTGGCGTCGAGCAGTGCCTTGCCCACCTCACCGCAGACGATGCCGCCGAGCGGGTAGCCGATCACCATCATCGAAATGCTCAGGCCGCGATGCTTCTTGTTGGAGAATTCCGCCACCACCGCGTTGGTGGTGGACAGCATGCCGCCGATACCAAGGCCGGTGAATACACGATAGGCCGACAGCACCACCACATCCGAGGTGTGCGTGACCATGTACATGCCAAGCGCCATCACGCTCAGGCAGCTCAGGATCATGTTGCGGCGACCGATCTTGTCCGCCACGCCACCCAGCAGGATCGAGCCGAAGGCCATGCCGATCAGCTCCATGTTCAACACCCAGCCCAGCTCGGCGCGGTCGATGCCGAATTCCCGCATGATGCCGGGACCCGATACGCTGATCGCGAGCACGTCGAAACCGTCCATCGCGTTGAGCAGCACCGTGATCGCGACGATCACGAACTGCATCCTGGTCATTTCTGATTTATCAATTATTTCCCGTGGGTCCGTCATGGCTGTTTTGAAGCCCCCTGTTTTGGCTGGAAGGAATGAAAGGCGTGCTACCGCGCGAACGAACAGTTTCTGATTGTTGTTGGCCGTCGCAAAAAAACGCTCGGAGAATATTACACAAGCCCTGTCATAACAAGCACGGCACATCGTGGGTATCGGCGTAAAATCCAAGTCATATTTATTGCACATTGCCAGGCGACAAAGCCTGGACAGAGTCCGTGGAGAGCGCGGTGGAGAGTCCGGTGAAGAGCCCGGTGGTGGCTCCCCCAGGGCAACTCCCTTATACTCGGGGAGCGTCTATCCGCCGGGGTGGTCCTGAACGCTTCAAGTGATTGTTCCCGCGCAGGAAAAGACGGCAGTAACACCTTTGGTCCGGATGTCACGCAATGATCAAACGCAGACAGTTCATGCAGCTCTCAATGGCTGCCGCCTCTCTCGACCTGCTGGGCCTACGCGCCCTGCAGGCCCAGCAGAGCGCCACGGTGCAGTCGCTGGCGGCGAACACCGCGTTGTTTTCCGGCACCGGCGGCAACGTGCTGGCCTGCAAGGCCGGCAATGGCGAGCTGCTGGTGGTCGACGGCGGCCTGCACGCTGGCGCCAGGGCGCTGCGCGAGACCATCGAGAACACGCTCGAGGGCCGCCGCATCACCACCCTCGTCAATACCCACTGGCACCCGGAGCAGACCGGGCTCAACGAAGAACTGGGCAACCGCAACACCCGCATCTTCGCCCACGAGAACACCCGCCAGTGGCTGAGCACGCCGGTCAAACGCCTGTGGGAAGACACCACCATCGCCCCGCTGCCGGAATCGGCGCGTCCCAACGACACCTTCTATCACTACGGCGATTTCCAGCACGACGACGTCGCCGTGGAATATGGCTACCTGCGCCAAGCGCACACTGACGGCGACATGTACGTGTTCCTGCCCCAGGCCAACGTGCTGCATGCCGGCGGCGTGATCGCCACCGACGGCTGGCCGTTCATGGACTGGTGGACCGGCGGCTGGATCGGCGGCGTGGCCGATGCCATCGAAACGCTGCTGAGCATCGCCAACGAAAACACCCAGGTGGTGCCCGCCACCGGGCCGATCACCGATCGGGCCGGCTTGATTGCCATGCGCGACATGTACGCGGACATCTACGAGAAGGTCAGAACCGGCTTCTCGGACGCCAACACCGCGGAACAGACCGTGGCGTCCAAGCCGGCGGCCGCCTACGAGGCGCGCTATGGCAGCGCGGATTCCTTTATCGAACTGAGCCATTGGAGCCTGATACCGCATCTGACACCGGATGCGTGAGACAGCGGCAAAACCGATCGTTCATTACAGAAAGCGCAGGACACCGACGCAACACTTGCAGGACGGCAAGCGCAAAGACGGACAGACTCAGGTAATCGTTATGGCATACAAGGCAATTCCATCGACGGCGACATTCGCGGCAGGCGGCAGGCGGGCCCTGCCCTGGCGGCGCACCCTGCTTGCGCTTGCCACGGCGTTCGGCTGTTCCATGGGCTGGGCGCAAAACGTCGATCCCGCCAGCCTGCCCGCCCACGACCAGGCCAGCCGCTTCTGGGGTTATTTCGACGATTACTGCACCGAATGCCATAACTTCGACGACTACTTCGGCGGGGTGGATTTCACCGCCTCCCGTCCCGAGGACGTGCCGGCCGATCCCGAACTGTTCGAAAAAGTGGTGATGAAGCTGAACGGCCGCATGATGCCGCCGCCGAACCGCATCCGCCCCGACGAACAGCGCACCGACGCCTTCGTCGGCTGGCTCGAATCCTATCTCGACCAGGCCGCCGCCAAACGCGACCCGGCGCGTCACATCAGCGTGCACCGCCTCAACCGCAAGGAATACGCCAACGCCGTGCGCGACCTGTTCGGCCTGGAGGTCGACCCTGCCGCCATCCTGCCCGAAGACGCCACCAGCGACGGCTTCGACAACGTGGCCGCCTCGCTCACGATATCGCCGAGCTTCATCGAACAATACGTGTCCGCCGCCCGCGTGATCAGCGAACAGGTGGTGGGCGATCCCACCCCGGTACAGGGCGGCTCGCAGTACATGCCCCCCGAAATATTGCCAATGCGCGCCGAAGGCGGCGGTTCGCAACAGTTTCACATCGACGGCCTGCCGCTCGGCACCCGCGGCGGCATGCTGGTGGAACACTGGTTCCCGGTCGACGGCGAATACTCCATCAACGTGGGCGACTTCATCCTGCACGCGTGGATGTACAACATCGAATTCGAAAACACCCTGGTGGTGACCATCGACAATGAACAGGTGTACGAGACCGTGCTCGGCGGCGACGCCGACCGCATCGCGCTCGACCTCGACCAGGGCGCGCCGATGGATGACATCAACGCGCGCGTCAAGGACATCCGCTTCAGCACCACCGCCGGTCCACACAAGGTGGGCGTTACCTTCGTGCGCCGCTCCTTCGCCGAATCGGACGACCAGCTCGAACATTTCATTCCCGGCGCCGTGCAGGACCGCATCCTGGCCGTGCCCTCGATCGAGGTGCGCGGTCCCTTCGTGGCCGGCGGACTCGATTCCACCCCCACCCGGGACCAGTTGTTCGCCACCTGCTATCCGCAGAACGCCGATGAGGAACGTGGCTGCGCCGAGGACATCCTCAGCCACATCGCCACCCGCGCCTACCGCCGGCCGCTGACGGACGCCGACATGGCGCCGCTGCTGCAGTTCTATGACGCCGGCCAGGCTGAGGGCGGTTTCGAGGAAGGCCTGCGCCGCGCGCTCACCCGCACGCTGGCCAGCCCGAATTTCCTGTATCGCGCCGAAGTGGCGCCCCCCTCCGACAACTCCGACGCGCCTTACGCGGTAAACAGTCTGGAACTGGCTTCGCGGCTGTCGTTCTTCCTGTGGAGCAGCATCCCCGACGAGGAACTGCTGCAGGCCGCCATCGCCGACCGCCTGCGCGACCCCGCCGAGCTGGAAGCGCAGGTGCGCCGCATGCTGGCCGACCCGCGCTCGAAAACGCTGTCGGAAAACTTTGCCTATCAATGGCTCAAGCTGAGCAAGCTCGATGAAATCGAGCCCGACGCCAAGATTTTCCCCTACGCCGCCGGCGCCGGCGACCTGCGTCCCGACTTCAAGGAGGAATTGGGCTTGTTCGTGGACAGCATCTTCCGCGAGGACCAGAGCATCCTGCGCCTGCTGGATGCCGACTACAGCTTCCTCAACGAGCGGCTGGCGCTGCATTACGGCATCAACAACGTCAAGGGCAGCCGTTTCCGCCGCGTGCAGTTGCACGACGCCAACCGCTGGGGCCTGCTGGGCAAAGGGGGCGTGCTGATGGCCACCGCCTACCCCAACCGCACCTCGCCGGTGCTACGCGGTGCCTGGATCCTGGAAACGCTGATGGGCACCCCGCCCCCGGTGCCGCCGCCGGACGTGCCGCAGCTGGCCGAAAATGCGGTGGGCAAACCCGCCACCACGGTACGCGAACGTCTGGAACAGCACCGCGCCAACCCGGTGTGCAACTCCTGCCATTCGGTGATGGATCCGCTCGGCTTCGCGCTCGACAACTTCGATGCGGTGGGCCGCTGGCGTAACATGGACCGCTACACCGGCACGCCGGTGGATGCCTCCGGCGTGATGCCGAACGGCAGCCTGGTCACCGGCCCGCAGGAACTGCGCCAGGCGCTGTTGCAGCGTCCGGAACTGTTCGCGCGCGCGCTCACCGAGAAACTCATCATCTATGCCACCGGACGCAGCCTGGAAGCGACCGATCAACCGGTGGTGCGCGAAGTGGTGCGCCAATCGGCCAAGGACGACTACCGTTTTTCCACGATCGTCATGAATGTCATCGGCACCGATCTGTTCCGGATGAACCGGCCAGGCGCATCCGATGATCAGGGCACCCATGCGGTTGCCTCGCGCAACCCATAAACGGAGGTTCACATGTTCGTTACCAAGAAACATCTCGCCCGCCGCACCGTTCTGCGTGGCCTTGGCGCCAGCGTGGCCCTGCCCCTGCTCGACGCCATGATCCCCGCCGCCACCGCGCTGGCACAGACCGCCGCCAACCCGCAGCCGCGGCTCGGTTTCGTGTACTTCCCGCACGGCGCCGTCATGGACCGCTGGGTGCCGGAAGGCATCGGCAGCAATTTCGACGTGCCGGC
>DATMFX010000346.1:0-12985 GCA_035555995.1 Hyphomicrobiales bacterium
GCGGAAGTTTTCGATTTTCTTGGCGCCACCGGGTGTTACTTCCACCGAGGTGTTCTGCAGGAATTTCAGGATATTGTCTTTTTCGTTGCTCACGGGTGCCTACCTTCGTTATTGGAAATGGGGGAAAAAATAAGTCCGCTATTCTAGCTCTGTGCCCCGGCACCGGCAAACCAAGCGGTTCGGCTCAGGATCGCGCATGATCGGCGCACCAGGCCTGCACCGCGGCGGTGAGGCGCGACAGTTCAGGGGCTTCGATGATATAGGGCGGCATCAGGTAAAGCAGGCGCCCAAACGGGCGTATCCACACGCCGCGTTCGACGAAACAGCGCTGGGCCGTGGCCATGTCCACCGGCTGGGCCAGTTCCACCACGCCGATGCCGCCCAGCACGCGCACCTCTACCACGCCCGGCAGTGCGGCGCAGGGGGCAAGTTCCCGGCGCAGCTGGGCCTCGATTGCCGCGAGGCGCGCCTGCCAGGGGCTGTCGAGCAGGAGATCGATACTGGCCACCGCCACCGCGCAGGCCAGCGGATTGCCCATGAAGGTGGGGCCGTGCATGAACACACCGCCGTCGCGGGAAATCGTTTGCGCCACCTCATCGGTGCACAGCGTAGCGGCAAGCGTCAGGGTGCCGCCGGTCAATGCCTTGCCGAGGCACAGGATGTCGGGGCTGATGCCGGCATGTTCGCAGGCAAACAGCGTGCCGCTGCGGCCGAAGCCGGTGGCGATTTCGTCGGCGATCAGCAGCACGCCAAAGCGGTCGCACAGCGCGCCCGCCTGGCGTAGATACTCTGCCGAGTAAAAGTACATGCGCCCGGCGCCCTGCACGATCGGCTCGAGTATCAGCGCCGCCAGGCTCTCATGCTGCGTGGCAAGCACCTGCTCCAGGGCGGCCAGTTCCGCGGCGGGCGGCTCGGTGCCGAAGGGGGTTTGCGGTTCGGGTACGAACACCTGGTCCATCAACACCGGGCGGAAGAGGTGGTGCATGCCGGTGACGGGGTCGCACACGCTCATCGCGGCGAAGGTATCGCCGTGATAACCCTTGCGCAGCGTGGCCACGCGGTGCTTTTCGGGCTGGCCGCGGGCGATCCAGTATTGCAGCGCCATTTTCAGCGCCACTTCCACGCTGACCGAGCCGGAATCGCACAGGAAGACCTTCTCCAGCCCCGGCGGGGTGAGTTTGACCAGGCGCTGGCCCAGGGCGATGGCGGGTTCGTGCGTCAGGCCGCCGAACATGACGTGTGCGAGGCGCTGCGCCTGGTCGGTGAGCGCTTGCATCAGCACGGGATGGCGATAGCCGTGAATGACGCTCCACCAGGAGGACATGCCGTCCACCAGGCGGCGGCCGTCCTCGAGTTCCAGGTGTACGCCGGTGGCGCCCACTACCGGGTAGACGGGCAGGGGGACGTCCATGGAGGTGTAGGGGTGCCAGAGGTGGTGGCGGTCGAAATCGAGATCGAGCATGGGCGCGAAGTAAATACTCTGGGGGCGGGGGGTGCAAGTTGAATTGGCTCGATTCTTTGGTGGTATCGGACTTGTTGGTGTGGTGGCCCGCATCCAGATCGTTGGCCTCTGGTGTCCCTATTGACCAGCCAGGGTACGCTACAAGCACATCCATGTGCGCTCGGTGATGGCCATCCCTGGCCATCAACGCCCCTGGCTGGTCAATAGGGACACCAGAGGCTTGCCCGTACTTCGGTGCTCCGCAATAGAAAATAAAAATACAGAAATAATGCTGTGCGTGACTCTGATGCTCGGGGTCTGCCGCTGTGTGGCCAAAGAGGCCTTCGGGGGGCGTCGAAGGCCATGGATGGCCTGAGCCGAGCCGGCATGGATGCCCTCGTGGCGTACCCCCGAAGGCCTCTTTGGCCACACAGCGGCAACAGACGTGAAGCGGGAGCGGGCCAATGACCGAGTAACACCGCCATTCACGCCCGGGCGATGGCCCAGCCGTGGAGGGTAAGGGGGCCGGGGAGCTGTTGGTGGAGTACGCGGGCGAGGGCGTTGAGGGTGCTCATGGTGGTGATCACATCATCCACGAGGGCAATGCGTTGCAGGCCTTGGGCGGGGGTGGGGTCGGCCAGGATGAAGGCGCCGTCGAGGTTGTGGCGGCGAGCGCTGGCGCTCAGGCCCTGTTGCGGCGTGGTGTTGCGTTGGCGTTGTACCAGGCTGTGGCTTACGGGGATGTCGAGGGCCTGGCCGAGTTGTCTGGCAAGCAGCAGCGCCTGGTTGTAGCCGCGCTGGCGCAGGCGTTGGGGATGGAGAGGCACTGGCACCAGGAGTTGGGGCAGGGTGGCGGGATCGTAGCGGTGGCGGATGTGGGGAAGGAGCAGGGTGCCGAGCACGCGGCCGTGTTGCAGTTGCGCGTGGTATTTGTAGTGGCTGACCAAGGTGTTCAGTGGCGGTTGCCAGGCGTAGGGCGCCAGCACCTGGGCGAGCGGGCGTGGGCCATGGCAGGCGCCGCAGCGTAGTGCGGTGCCATGGCCGGGAGGCAGGGGCAGGGGCAGGCCGCAGCCGGGGCAGGGGTTTGGGGTTTCGATCAGGGTGGCGGCGCAGGAAACGCAGAGGTCGTGCGGACGCTGGCTTGGCTGGCGGCAGAGGATGCAGGTGCCGGGCCATAGCAGAAACTGGGCAAATTTTAGCCACCTGTTCAGCATTGTTCGGCTTTTGGTTGACATGTCCCTGTCGCGTCCTACCATAGCGGGCTTTCAGTCTAGCCCCTTCTTTGCAGCCCGGCAGGAATTCCATGACCCCCACGCCCCGTCACGATTGGCAGAACCATGAAATCGAAGCGCTGTTCTCCCAGCCCTTCAATGATCTGTTGTTCCAGGCGCATACGGTGCACCGGCAGCATTTCGATCCGAACGCGGTGCAGGTGAGCACGCTGCTGTCGATCAAGACCGGCGCCTGCCCCGAAGACTGCAAGTACTGTTCGCAAAGCGGGCACTACAACACCGGGCTGGAGAAGGAAAAACTCATGGAAGTGCAGAAGGTGGTGGACGAGGCCCGCGCCGCGCGTGACAACGGTGCCACCCGTTTCTGCATGGGCGCGGCGTGGAAGCATCCGTCCGCCAAGGATTTCCCCTACGTGCTGGACATGGTCAAGCAGGTACGCGCCCTGGGGCTGGAAACCTGCATGACGCTCGGCCGGCTCGACCGCGAGCAGACCGAGGCGCTGGCCGAGGCGGGGCTGGATTACTACAACCACAATCTCGACACCTCGCGCGACTACTACGCCAAGATCATCACCACCCGCAGCTTCGATGACCGCCTCGATACCCTGGCGCACGTGCGTGATGCCGGCATCAAGGTGTGCAGCGGTGGCATCGTGGGCATGGGGGAAAGCCATCGCGATCGCATCGGCTTTCTGCGCGAGCTGGCCAACCTGCCGGAACATCCGCAAAGCGTGCCCATCAACAACCTGGTCAAGATCCAGGGCACGCCGCTGGAAGACGCGCCCGACATCGATCCTTTCGATTTCGTGCGCATGATCGCCGTGGCACGACTCCTGATGCCGGCCTCGCACGTGCGCCTTTCCGCGGGCCGCGAGCAGATGAACGAGCAACTGCAGGCGCTGTGTTTCTTTGCCGGCGCCAACTCCATTTTCTATGGCGATCGCCTGCTCACCACCTCCAACCCGCTGGAAAGCCAGGACATGGCGTTGTTTGCGCGTCTTGGCATTCATCCGGAACCGCCCCGCGTGGAAGCGGTGGAAACGCTGACGCCGCCGCTGGCCCAGGCTAACGACCATCGCTTCTACGACGCCGCCGCGCTGTAGGACGCCACGATGACCGGCTTTGCCGAACGTCTGCGCGAGCGCCTGGCGGCGCGTAAGGCCGCGCAGCTTTATCGCCGGCGCCGCCAGCTCGATTCACCGCAGGCCACGCAAGTGCGCATCGAGGGGCGCGCACTGCTCAATTTCTGCAGCAACGATTACCTGGGGCTGGCAAGCGATCCACGCGTGGTGGCCGCCTTTACTGAGGGGCTGCGGCGCTTTGGCGCCGGCAGCGGCGCCTCGCACCTGGTATGCGGCCACAGCGCGCCGCATCACGCGCTCGAAATCGCCCTGGCCGAATTCACCGGCCGTCCACGCGCGCTACTGTATACCAGCGGTTATATGGCCAACGTGGGCGTGCTCACCGCGCTGCTCGGGCCGCGCGATGCGGTGTTCGAGGATCGGCTCAATCATGCCTCGCTGCTCGATGGTGGCCTGCACGCTGGTGCCCGTTTCAAGCGCTATGCGCATCTGGATACGGTGGCGCTGGCGGCGCTGTTGCAGGCAGATACCGGCAGCGGCGAACGCCTGGTGGTGAGCGATGGCGTGTTCAGCATGGATGGCGACGTGGCGCCGCTTGCGGATCTGCTAATGGTTTGCAAACAGCACGACGCGCAGTTGATGCTGGACGACGCCCACGGCTTCGGCTGCCTGGGCAGCCAGGGCGGCGGGCTGGCGCAAGCGGTGCAGGAACAGGGTGTAGCGGTGGACGACACCAACCTGCCGATCCTGGTGGGCACGCTCGGCAAGGCCTTCGGCACCATGGGCGCGTTCGTGGCGGGCAGCGAAGCGCTCATTGAAACGCTCATTCAATTTTCCCGCCCCTACATCTACACCACGGCGTTGCCGCCGGCGGTGGCCTGCGCCACGTTGCAAAGCCTGGCGCTGGTGCGCGAGGAAAGCTGGCGCCGCGAACGTCTGCAAGCCTTGATTGCGCGCTTTCGCCACGAATGCCTGGCGCTGGGTTTTGCCCTGACCGACTCACCCACGCCGATCCAGGGGCTGTTGCTTGGCGATGCGGCAAAGGCGCTGGCGTTCAGCCGGCAATTGGAAGCCGATGGCCTGTTGGTGAGCGCCATCCGTCCGCCCACGGTACCGGCCGGCACCGCCCGGTTGCGGATCACCTTCAGCGCCAATCACAGCGAGGCGCAGCTCGATCGTCTGCTCGACGCCCTGGCACGAGTCGCGCGCCAGGAGAATCTGCCTGCCACGGAGGCGCCGCATGGCTGAAGCGGCACGCTGGCAGTCGGCGCCGGTGGCAACGGAAATTGCGCGGGAACGCATCGCCCGCGCCTTTGCCCAGGCCGCACTGCACTATGATGCGCACGCCGCGCTGCAGCGCGAAGTGGCGCAGGCGCTGTGTGCCCTGCTGCCCGAGAACACGCCGCAAACCCTGCTGGATCTCGGCTGCGGCACTGGTTATTGCGCGGCGCTGCTGCGCCAGCGGTACCCGCAGGCCACACTGCTTGCGCTCGATCTGGCGTTGCCGATGCTGCAACGCGTGGCGGCTTCTCCGCTTGGCGCGCAGGACGTGGCACCGGCGCTGCTGCTTTGCGCCGATGCCGCTGCGCTGCCGCTGGCGCCGGCAAGCCTCGATCTGGTGTGTTCCAGCCTGACGCTGCAATGGTGCCCACAGCCTGGGCAGGTATTCTCTGAGTTGCACCGCGTGCTGCGGCCGGGGGGCAGGGCGCTGTTGAGCACCTTTGGTCCCGACAGCCTTGCCGAACTGAGCGCCGCGTGGGCCACCGTGGACGACCATCGTCACGTCAATCAGTTCGAGCCCATCGAGACGCTCGAGCGCGCCGCGCAGGACAGCGGCCTGCGCCTGACCCTGCAACGGCAACCCAGCGTGCGCTGGTACGCGAACCTGCGCGAGTTGAGCCGCGAGCTGAAAGGCATCGGCGCCCACAACATGAATGCCACGCAACGGCCCGGCCTAACCGGGCGCCAGGCCTTTCAGCGTGCCGAGCGCGCCTTCGCCGCCGGCGGGCAGGGCGCGCGTGGCGTGCCGGTTACCTACGATCTGCTTTACCTGAGCCTGGAGCGGCTGCCATGAAGGCGATGGACTCTATCCGCGGTTTCCAGCTGAACCCGGCACGGCTGCCATGACCGCGCCGCAGAAACGCCAAGCCTATTTCGTCACCGGCACCGACACCGAGGTGGGCAAGACCCTGGTCAGCTGCCTGTTGCTGCGGACGGCTGCTGCGCGTGGACTGACCACGCTTGGCATGAAACCGCTTGCCGCCGGTGGCGAACAAACCCTGGAAGGTCTGCGCAACGAGGACGCATTGCAATTGATGGAAGCCTCCTCCCGCCAGTTGCCCTATGCCCAAGTGAATCCCGTGTGCCTGCCCGATCCCCTGTCGCCGCATCTGGCCGCACGCCTGGCCGGCCGCCGGATAAGCGCCGAACGTCTGGCGGGTTTCTGCCAGGGCGTGTTGATGCAGCGTGCGGATTTCACGGTGATCGAAGGCGCCGGCGGCTGGCGCGTGCCGATCAACGCGCGCGAGTACCTCTCTGACGTGGCGCGCGCGCTGCAACTGCCGGTGCTGCTGGTGGCGGGTTTGCGGCTTGGCTGCCTCAATCACACGCTGTTGACGGCCGAAGCCATCCACCGCGATGGCCTGGTGCTTGGCGGCTGGGTGGCCAACGTGCTGGAGGCCGACATGGCGCAGCAGGACGGCAACATCGCTACCCTGAGCGACGCGTTGGGCATGCCGCCGCTTGGCGTGGTGCCCCGCCTGCCCACGCCGCTTTGCCTACAGCGGCACGTGGATCTGCTGGATTTGTCGCTGTTGGGGCCTTGATCCGGCGCAAGCCGGGCATCGGCGGCGCTGTGCCGCGGCCCGGCAGCCGTTATAATCGCGCCCTGGTTTTGCTCCGGACTTACGCTCCGACCCGCAAAGGTGTTCCCATGACAACTGCTTCGCCGCACACCGTGGTGTGCGCTCTCTACCATTTCGTGGCGCTGGACGACTACCAGCGCCTGCAACAACCCCTGCTCGACCTGATGCTGGCGGAACAGGTGCGCGGCACGCTGCTGCTGGCGCCCGAGGGCATCAACGGCACCATCGCCGGCTCGCGCGAAGGCGTCGATGCCGTGCTGGCCTGGCTCAAGCGCGATCCGCGCCTGGCGGGGCTGGACCACAAGGAATCCTACGATGATGCACCGCCGTTCTACCGCAGCAAGGTCAAGCTGAAAAAGGAAATCGTGACCATGGGCGTGGAAGGCATCGATCCGCTGCGCACGGTGGGCACGCACGTCGAGCCGCGGGATTGGAACGCGCTGGTCGCCGATCCCGAGGTGTTGCTGATCGACACGCGCAACGATTATGAGGTGGAAATCGGTACGTTCGCGGGCGCCGTCAATCCCCACACCAGCACCTTCCGCGAATTTCCCGACTACGTGCGCCAGCATCTCGATCCCGCCCGCCATCGCAAGGTGGCGATGTTCTGCACCGGCGGCATCCGCTGCGAAAAGTCCACGGCCTTCCTCAAGGAAAACGGTTTTGCGGAGGTCTATCACCTCAAGGGCGGCATATTGAACTATCTGGAGCAGGTGCCGGCGAAAGAATCGCTGTGGCGCGGCGAATGCTTTGTGTTCGACAACCGCGTGGCGGTCGATCATGCTTTGCACAAAGGCCATTACGACCAATGCCACGCCTGCCGCCTGCCGATCACCGCAGCAGACCAGCAGAGCCCTTTGTACGAACGTGGGGTAAGCTGCCCACGTTGCCACGGCCAGCGCTCGCCGCAGGAACTGGAACAGTTCCGTGAGCGGCAGCGGCAGATCGATCTCGCCGCCGCGCGTGGCGAGGCGCATCTGGGATTGGAGGCGGCAGAGGCCAAGCAAGTGCGCAAACAGCGGAAATTACAGCACAAAGCCCGCCAGCAGGCGGGCCGGCACCCAAGTTGATCCACTTGCGCGTTTGCCCATTGTTTTCATATTTGCTTGCTAGATTGCCGGCAAATTTGTGCCCGCGGTGGCTGCGCACGGCGCAGTTCCGCGACAATCCGGCTTCCCGATACAGGTTTACCCGGTCGACCTGTCATCCGCCGCGGAGCCATACGCAAAGAAGTGACCGGGAATCATCATTGAGCATCAGGAAATCATCATGAACAAGAAAGCCGCTCCCCTGGCGATCACCGCTGTCATCGTACTGGGTCTGCTGTACTGGGTGTTCGGCCTGCCCTCGGTAGGCAACCCGCAAATCCCCACGGATCCGGAAGCCATCACGCGTGGCGCGTACGTCTTCAATGCTGGCGGCTGTGCTGCCTGCCACCAGCCCGATGGCACCGATGCGCCGATCGGCGGCTACGAGATCGAATCGCCCTTCGGCGGCACCTTCCACGTACCCAACATCACCCCCGATCCGGAAACCGGCGTGGGCGGCTGGACCGGCCGCGACTTCATCCTGGCCGTCAAGCATGGCCGCTCGCCGAGCGGCGGCTTCTTCTGGCCGGCGTTCCCCTACCGCACCTACCAGGGCATGACCGACGAGGACGTGCTGGACATGGCCGCCTACATCATGTCGCTGCCTCCCGTGCGTCATGAAAATATCCCGCATGATCTGCCCGCCTGGCAGTTCCGCTGGATGATGGCCGGCTGGCAGATCATGGCCGACCTGCTCGAAGGCACCCCGCCCGCGGTATCCGACGATCCGCAGGAGCAGCGCGGCGCCTACCTGGCACGTGCCATGGGCCATTGCAGCGAATGCCACACCCCGCGCAACGCGCTTGGCATCCTGGACATGGCTAACGAGTTCAAGGGCTCCGACATCGTCTCCGCCAACATCTCGCCCGAAGGGCTGCGCGCCTGGGCCAAGGAAGATTTCGTCTACTTCCTGGAGTCGGGCATGACCGCCAGTTTCGATTTCGTGAGTGGCGAGATGGCGGATGTGATCGAGCACACCAAGAATCTGAACCAGGAAGATCGGGAAGCCTACGCGGCCTTCTTCAAACGCGCGCCTTGATGGCGTTGGGCCGGAGTAAGAGGGAAAGCGCCGCGCAGTAGGTTCGATACGCTGCAGCGGCGCGCTCCACACCACCACCGCTTATTTCAAGCCTAAAAAAAACGCCCCGAGAGGGGCGTTTTTCGTGGGTCCTGCATTACCGTGCTGGAGATCAGTCCAGACGGAAGCGGTCGTGGCAGGCGCCGCATTTCGGGCCTACCGCGGCGACGGCGGCGCGCAGGCCGGCTTCGCCCTGGGCGCTCAGGATGTTTTTGGCTTCTTCGGCGCCTGCCACCAGGTCGGCGGCCAGCTGATCGAAATCAGCTTTGCTTGCCCAGATGGTGTCGGCTGCGCGGGTGGTCAGACCGGAAACGCCCGTGGTGTCGCTTTCGAACACGGCCGGGATCATGTGACCCAGCGTTGCGATGCGATCAAGCGCTTCGTTGGCAGCATCCGCATCGAAGGGAGTCTGACCGCGAGCCATTATGCCCAGCGGTGCGTTGGAGAACGACAGCAGCTTGAACACGGCCTGACGGGTGGATACCGTCTGAGCGGCCTGCTCTTCGGGCGACAGATCTGCGGCGGTCGCCAGGTTGAAGGATAACAGCGAGCCCAGCAGAACGGCCCCGGTAAGTGCGATTCGTTTCATGTGAGATTTCCCCATCTAACTAGTAACTAGTCCTGATTTACATGCAAAAGGTGCGATGGTCCCGCACCAGGCGCAGCATTGTGCCACGTTGTTCGACTCCTGTCTGCAAGGTTTGCGGGTGTGGCGGGTTTCCCCACCACCGTGATCGCACACTACAGGACCGTGTCCTTTGCAATCCCGTTCGCTTCCCTTGGCCGAAAGTATGCTTTTTTTCACCTGAACCATGCCTGAAGCACAAGCGTGCGTTTTCAAACACTTTTTTGTGGGTGCCTGCGCCCCGGCGCGGCCTGCCGCCGCCCGTGCAATTGCCAGCGCCGGGCATTACCATAGCGGGCCATTCCCGGAGGAATCCTGCATGAGCCGCAAGAAAACCCCCTTCAATTTCGAAACCGCGCTGGCCGAACTGGAAAGCCTGGTGGATTCGATGGAGGAGGGCGAACTGAGCCTGGAAGATTCACTCGAAGCCTTCGAGAAGGGCGTGCGCCTGACGCGGGAGTGCCAGCAGGCCTTGGTGGCGGCGGAGCAGAAAGTGCAGCTCCTGATGCGCGAGGGCGCCGTGCCGGAAGCCGAACCGTTCGCCTTGCAGGACGATGCCGACGCTCCACGTGTTGACTGATCGCGAATATGCCCTTTGGGCCGCCCAGTGCCGGCAGCGTGTGGAAAGCATGCTGCGCCGCGGCCTGCGGTTGCCCAATGCGCCCGCGCCGCTTGGCGAGGCGATGCGTTATGCGGTGCTTGGCGGCGGCAAGCGCATACGTCCGCTGTTGAGCTATGCCGGCGCCATGGCCGCGGGTGGACATGAGGCTGCCGCGGACGTGCCCGCAGCGGCGGTGGAACTGATTCACGCTTATTCGCTGGTGCACGACGACCTGCCGGCCATGGACGACGACCGGCTGCGTCGTGGACGCCCCACCTGCCACATCGCCTTTGGCGAGGCGCAGGCGATACTGGCGGGCGATGCGCTGCAGGCCCTGGCGTTTGAATTGCTGGCGGCGTCGCCTGAACTTGCGGTGGGACACGCCACGCGGCTGCGCATGATGCAGGTGCTGGCGCAGGCCGCGGGCGCCACCGGCATGGTGGCGGGGCAGGCGCTGGACATCGCCGCCACGGGGCAGCCGCGCGGTGAAGCCGCGCTCAACCACATGCATTCGCTCAAGACCGGCGCGCTGATCCGCGCCAGCGTGCTGCTCGGCGCGCTCAGCAGCAACGTGGCCGGTGCCGCGCAGTTGCAGGCGCTGGACCGTTTTGCGCAGCTCGCGGGCCTCGCCTTCCAGATCCAGGATGACATTCTCGACGTCACCGCCCTTACGGCGGTGAGCGGCAAGCAGCAGGGCAAGGACGCCATTCTCAACAAACCCACCTATGTCTCGTTGCTTGGGCTCGATGGCGCCCGCGACAGGCTGCACGAAACCGCCGCGGCGGCCAGGGCCGCGCTGCGTGATGCCGGTGCCGGCGTGGGACCGCTGCTGTGGCTGCTGGAAGAAATCGTGCGCCGCGAGGCCTGAATTGTCCCAGCTGCGGAGCACGGTGCGCGCCGCCACGGTGCTTTGCGCTAAAATAGCTGCCTTTTCTCTCTACCCGAGCCGTTGATGTTCCAGGAAATTCCCACTTCGCGACCGTCCACTCCCCTGCTCGACAGCGTCGACCTTCCTGCGGACCTGCGCACGCTCGCGGAGCGGCAACTGCCGCAACTGGCGGATGAGCTGCGCGAATACCTGCTGTACAGCGTGGGGCAGACCGGCGGGCATTTCGGCGCCGGCCTGGGCGTGGTGGAGCTCACCATCGCGCTGCACTACGTCTTCAATACGCCCGACGATCGCCTGGTGTGGGACGTGGGCCACCAAAGCTATCCGCACAAGATTCTCACGGGCCGCCGCGAGCGCATGCTCACCATGCGCCAGGCGGGCGGGCTGACGGCCTTCAACAGCCGCCATGAAAGCGAATACGACACCTTTGGCGTGGGCCATTCCAGCACCTCGATCAGCGCGGCGCTCGGCATGATGCGTGCGCTCGAGGCCGAGGGGCGCGATGACAAGGTGGTGGCCGTGATCGGCGACGGCGCCATGTCCGCCGGCATGGCTTTCGAAGCGCTCAATCACGCGGGCGAGCTGGGCAGCGACCTCCTGATCGTGCTCAACGACAACAACATGTCGATTTCCAAGAACGTGGGCGGCCTGTCCAGCTATTTTGCGCGGATGTGGGCCAGCAAGCCCTACAACGCGCTGCGCGCCGGCAGCAAGAAAGTACTGTCGGCGCTGCCGCCGGCCTGGAAGGTGGCGCATCGCACCGAGGAATACATGAAGGCGCTGGTATCACCCGCCACCATCTTCGAGGAACTGGGCATCACCTATTACGGTCTGATCGACGGCCACGACCTGGCCGGCCTGGTGGACATACTGCGCAACATCAAGGATCTGAAAGGGCCGCGCCTGCTGCATGTGGTCACGCGCAAGGGCAAGGGCTACGAGCCCGCGGAACAGGATCCTTACGGCATGCACGCCGTGGGCAAGCTGGCATCCAAATCCGAACAGGAACAGGGCGGAGCAGCCGACAGCGCCCCGACCTATTCCGCCGTATTCGGCCGCTGGCTGTGCGACATGGCGGAACGCGAACCGCTGCTGATGGGCATCACGCCCGCCATGAGCGAAGGCTCGGGCATGCGCGAGTTCGAAGCGAACTTTCCCGAGCGCTTCTTCGACGTGGCGATTGCCGAGCAGCATGCGGTGACCTTCGCCGCGGGCATGGCCTGCGAAGGGCTCAAGCCGGTGGTGGCCATCTATTCCACCTTCCTGCAGCGCGCCTACGATCAACTGGTTCATGACGTAGCGTTACAGAATCTCGACATCCTGTTCGCCATCGACCGTGCCGGCCTCGTGGGCGAGGACGGTCCCACCCATGCGGGCAGCTTCGATCTGAGCTATCTGCGCTGCATCCCCAACATGCTGGTGATGGCGCCAAGCGACGAGAACGAGGCGCGGCGCATGCTCACCACCGGTTATCTGTATCCGGGGCCGGCGGCGGTGCGCTATCCGCGCGGCAAGGCCGCCGGTATCGCGCTCGAGCCTGGTTTCGAGCCGCTGGAAATCGGCAAGGCCAGAGTGCTGCGCGAAGGCCGCGGCGCCGTGCTGCTGGTGTTCGGCACCTTGCTCAAGGCGGCCTGGCCGGTGGCGGAAAAACTCGATCTGACGCTGGTGGACATGCGCTTCGTCAAACCGCTCGATGAGGCGCTGTTGCTGCAGCTGGCGCAGCGCGGCGAATTGCTGGCGACACTCGAGGAAAACGTGGTGGCCGGCGGCGCCGGTTCCGCCGTGAACGAGTTCCTGCTGGAGGCAGGATTACAGCCGCCGCTGCTCAATCTGGGATTGCCGGATCGCTTCCTGGATCACGGCAAGGCATCCGACATGCTCGCCGGCTGCGGTCTGGACAGCGCCGGCATCGAAGCCCGCATACGCCAGCGGCTGCAGCGCTGAGGCCGCCCACCATGGCCAGACACCAAGCCACCGACATCACCGATCTGGACATGAAGTGGCACGTGGCGCGGCTGCTGTGGCCCTACGTGCTGCAGCACAAGCTGCGCGCGCTGCTGGCTTTTTCCGCCCTGGGGCTGGGCA
>DATMFX010000347.1:0-2398 GCA_035555995.1 Hyphomicrobiales bacterium
CGGGCAGGCTCACCGATCCCAAAGCACAGCTGGAAGCCGCGGACATCCGCCATCACATGCCGCGCTTCCACCCGGACAACTACGCCAGGAATCTGCAGTTACTGGAAAGCTACCAAGCAATCGCCGATGAGGCCGGCTGCACCATGGCGCAACTGGCGCTGGCCTGGCTGCTGCACCGCGCGCCGCACATCATCCCGATCCCCGGCACCCGCCACGTTGCCTACGCCGAGGAAAACATCGGCGCGCTGGACGTCGAGCTGACCCAGGAGCAGATGGCGCGCCTGGACCGGCTCATCAATACCGAAACGGTGGTGGGCGAGCGCTACAATGCCGCCACCCAGCAGGAAATCGATACCGAGCAGTTCTGACCAACCGGGGTCCCGTCCCCAACCTTGAGCGCACAACAATGAAAACAACGCTTTTGAGTTCCCTGTTCGCCCTGTCACTCTGCTGCGCCGGCACCGCCCTGGCGCAGCCGCCGCAACGCCCGTTGCTGCCGCTCAAGGCCTGGGCGCTGCCCGACTACCACGCGGTGGAATCGAGCGAATTCTTCCAGCTGCCCGCCGACATTCCCTTCGACTCGGTGGCGGCCGTGACCATGAACGCCAAGGGCAACCTGCTGGTGCTGCAGCGCGGCCCCACGCCCTTTCTCGAATTCGCATCGGACGGCAGCCTGGTGCGCGCCTTCGGCGACGGCAGCCAGTTCAGCCGCTCGCACGGCCTGCGCCTCGACAAGGACGGCAACATGTGGGTGACCGACGTGGGCCTGCACTACGTGCGCAAGCTCGACGCTGACGGCAACATCCTGCTCACCCTGGGCACGCCCGGCGAGAAAGGCGACTGGGATGAAGCCACCGGCAGTCATCGCTTCGACCAGCCCAACGAAACCGCCATCGACAGTCAGGGCAACCTGTACGTGGTGCAGGGTCACGGCGTGGCGGAACCCAAGGTGCTCAAGTTCGATCCCGCGGGTAAATTCATCAAGCAATGGGGCGGCCGCGGCGAAGGCCCGGGCCAGTTCTTCGCGGCGCACTCCATCGAGATCGACGCCAACGACGTGCTCTACATCGCCGACCGCGAAAACTTCCGCATCGAACGCTTCGACACGGATGGCAACTACCTCGACGAATGGAAGTACGACGCCATGGTGTGCGGCATCTATCTGCACAGCGACGGCTACCTGTACATGACCTCCGGCTTCGACGGCGAATTCGGCAAGATCGACATGCAAAGCGGCGCCCTGCTCGGCGCGCTCGGCAGCCCCGGCAGCGGCAGGGGCCAGTTCGGCGAAGCCCACTACCTGACACTGGACGCCGCCAACAATGTCTACGTGGCCGACGTGGTGAATCGCCGCGTGGAACGCTACGCCAGAGAGTGAATGCCGCGCGGGCACCCGCGCCAACCTGGATTTTTCCACACCGAACAGAGTAACGCGATGCTGAGATTTTTCAGAATAACCGGGGGCCTGATCCAAGAGATCCAGTGCCAGAGCGGACAGCAGCAGATCGACCTGCTGCATGAAGCCGATTGGATCGACGCGCAGGAGCCCGACGATACGGAACGCGCGCTGTTGCAACAGATGGTGCATACCGACCTGCCGGAATCCGACGAGATGGGCGAAATCGAAGCCTCGGCGCGCTGCTTCGTCGACCAGGCCGGCATCCACGTGCACTCCCTGTTCCTGATCCAGGCCGACGGTCGCCACAGCACGGTGACGGTGGCGTGCATCCTGCAAAAAGCGCCTCAACAAAGGGACCCGCAGCAGAGAGACCCGCAACAGAAAGACCAACCGCAGAGTGATGCACAACAAAAGCACCAACAGCAAAAGGATCGGTTGCTCACCATCCGCGAGGAAGACGTGGCCGATTTCCGCCTGCTGCGCATGCGCGTCCGCAAGGGGCAGGTGGAAGCCAATTCGCCCCAGGATCTGCTGGTCACCCTGATGGAACAGAAGGTGGAAAACCACGCCGATACACTGGAAGACCTGCACCGCTCCCTGGAGCGGGTCAGCTACCTGGTGCTGGAGGATGAGGAGGCGCCGTTGGAAGACGCCATCAGCAAGCTGGCCTACCTGGAGGACAGCAACGGCAAGATCCGGCTCTGCCTGGTGGATACCCAGCGCGACATTTCCTTCCTGCTGCGGCACCTGCACTCGCAGCCCGCGCAGGCTACGATCCTGCGCGAAACCATGCGCGACGTGGAAACCCTGATGTCGCACACCACCTTCCTGTTCGACAAGATCAACTTCCTGATGAACTCCACCCAGGGCTTCATCAACATCGAACAGAACCAGATCATCAAGATCTTCTCGATCGCCGCGGTGGTGTTCCTGCCGCCAACGCTGGTGGCCAGCATCTATGGCATGAACTTCAACATGCCCGAACTGGAATGGCTGCTC
>DATMFX010000348.1:0-2457 GCA_035555995.1 Hyphomicrobiales bacterium
CGCCACGGCCTGGGCATGAGCGACCAGATCGAAAACCGCATCATCGAAGCCAAGAGCCGCGGCATCTACGAAGCCCCCGGCATGGCGCTGCTGTTCACCGCCTATGAACGCCTGGTCACCGGCATCCACAACGAAGACACCATCGAGCAATACCGCGAAAACGGCCGCAAGCTGGGGCGCCTGCTCTACCAGGGCCGTTGGTTCGACTCGCAGAGCATGATGCTGCGCGAAAGCGCGCAGCGCTGGGTGGCAAGCGCCATCACCGGCGAAGTAACGCTGGAACTGCGCCGCGGCAACGATTATTCGATTCTCAACACCGACAGCCCGAACCTCACCTATCACCCCGACCGCCTGACCATGGAAAAGGGCGATTCGCTGTTCACCTCGCAGGACCGCATCGGCCAGCTCACCATGCGCAATCTCGACATCGTCGACACGCGCGACAAACTGAGCCTGTACACGGGCGCCGGCCTGTTGAGCATCGGCAAGGGCAGCGACAGCGTGCCCACGCTGGAACCGCCGAAAAAGGACTGAGCGCGCCGGCACTGGCCGGGTGAACGAGTGGCTGGCAACGCAAAGGAGGCGCCTTATGAGGCAACGCGTGCTTGTCTGCCTGTTCACCGTTCTGCTGGCCGGCCCGGCACTTGCCGACCAGAATGATCCTGAGCTCGGTTCGTTGTTCGACAACCTGCGCAACACCCGCGACCCGGTGGCGGCCGCGCCGATCGAAGCGCGTATCTGGGACCTGTGGTTCGAACACGACAATCCCGACGCCAATCGCCTGATGCAGCTCGGCCTGGCGCAGATGAACACCAATGCGCCCCAGGCGGCGGTGGCCACGTTCACTCAGCTCATCGAACTGGAACCGGAGTTCGCCGAAGCCTGGAACCGGCGCGCCACGCTGTACTACCTGCTTGGCGACTACGCAGCGTCAAAAGCCGACGTCGACCAGGTGCTCAAACTGGAACCCTATCACTTCGCCGCCCTGTCGGGACTTGGCCTGGTGCATCTCGCGCTGCACGAATATTTCCAGGCGCGCAGCGCCTTCAACGCCGCGCTCGAAATCAATCCGAGCATGCAGGGTGTGCGGGAAAATCTCCGGCAATTGGAGGGATTGCTGCAGGAGCGGGCGATTTAGCACGGCTCAGATTTGTCTGAGTTTGCATCGTCACCTCATCGGCATTGGCGTCGAACCTTTACCGGCCTGTCGTTTCGCCGTGGGTAACAAGCGGTATCAAGCCTTTCATTAGCGCTGCGGCTACCAGGCTGACAATTCCCCTTCATGCTTCCCAGCGTTGTGACGGGGATTTTGTGCCCGGCGTTTCGGCTCGCTGCAGTGAGCGCAGGAGTGTGTGCGCCAGCAGCGCCTGCGGTCGCGTGGTCGTGAACGCATCGCCTTGCGGCAACGCGGTCGTCATCGCGGCAAGTGTTGCCGTATCCCGCGGCGGGGAATTGCCGCCCGTTGCCGCTTCCCGCGCGCCGAACGTGCCGGCAAAGCGGTCCACGATATCGGCCACGCTCAACGCCTTTCCTTTTGCGAAGAACACCGCCCGGTTGGCACGCGCCGCCGCCGGCAGCAGGGCGGCGGCACTGTGATTGGGCTGTTGCTGCTCGCGCTGCAAAAGACGCGTGGCGCCGCCCGGGCCGAGAAAATGCGCCAGATAAAGTTCGTTGCCCGCCACCTTGCGCCCAAGCGCCTGCTCGAGATGCTGGCGGTTGTCGCGGGCGTATTCCGCGGCCATCAGTGCCGATAAACGCGGGTCGTCGCGCAGTGCGAGAATGTCGCGCCTTTGCTGCGCATCGGCCACCACCGGCTTGCCCTGCGCGTCGCGGGTGATTACGGCGGCTTCGTTGCCGAGGCCGTGCTGTGCGCCGTGGCGTCCGATGAGGTCGAGCCAGGTGCTGTCGATGAATTGGTAGAGGCCGCGGGCGGAGGAATCCTGGGCCTGGGCGGTGCTGGTGAAGCTGCTTTCCACGGCTGCCTGGCGCAGGAGGTAGTCGAAATCCACGCCGGTGCGGGCGCTGGCAGTTTCGATTGCGGTGAGGATGGTGGGTGGCGCTTTGGGCGCCAGGGCCGATAGCGTAGTCATGTCGGGGTTTTGACGGTTGCCTGGTTTCTTGGGAATCCTCAGCAAGACTTGTGCCGGTTTTTCTTGGCTCGTATTGAGATTAGGGGAGATTGCAAGCACCTTTGTGTTGAGGCAGAGTCCGCATCAATATCGTGACGCCTCTGTCGTCCCTGTTGCCCAGCCAGGGTACGCTGCAAGCCCATCCCTGGGGCGCTCGGCTCCGGGCCATCCCTGGCCCTACGACGCCCCTGGCTGGGCAACAGGGACGACAGAGGCTTGGCATCGGACTTCAGTGTTCCGCATTAGAAAGCAGTCAGAAAATGAAACTGAAATTGAAACTAAGGATGCCGTGCGTAACTCAATGTTGATGGCTCGCAGTCGCTTGGCC
>DATMFX010000349.1:0-4059 GCA_035555995.1 Hyphomicrobiales bacterium
TGTCAGGTCCTGCTGCTCGCTCTTAGGATACCCATACAACATGTACAACTGCTCATCATTCTTCTGCCAGTAGTAGATCACCCTCATCCCACCGCGTTTGCCTCGTCCGCCCTGAGCCCAACGCAGCTTCCTCAGACCACCAGTGCCCTGGATGATCGCACCCAACCCGGGGTGTTGAATCAATACCTCCTGCAAGGTTCGATACTCATCGTCGCTCATGAGTGTGACGATCAACCGGCTAAAGATTGGAGTTTCAATGATGATCATGTGTGATTATACGCCACTGGCGTATCCATTCCATTGGAGAGCATAGGCACAAGCCAGAGCCATTGTGTTTCCTGAAGATTGTCAGGCTCTGTGTAGTCCAGACTCGCCGTGCCTGCCAATTTTTTAGGTGGATGAGATTCATCGCCATTCCCGCATATTCATGTTCCCATTCCACAATGAATACGAAAGACTGCCAGCGAACCCCACCATCGGAGCAGGCAATGGACTTCGGCGAAAAACTCAAACAGCTACGGCAGGAACAAAACCTTACTCAGCCTCAGTTGGCCGAGGTGGTTGGAATCGAGCAGTCGTATCTGTCGAAGCTCGAGAATGGCAAAGGCGTGCCCTCGGGCGAGGTGTTCAGCCGCCTGCTGGAGGCGTTGCAGGTTGGGATGGAGGATTTCATCGAGGGCTTGGATCAGCGTTCACGGCTTCAACTGCGCCAGATTCCGGAAGTGGCCAGCCACTTTACTCGCGAGAAGCAGCTCATCATCGGCAATCGCCGGCGCTGGTTGCTGGCCTCTGCGCTACTGCTCGCGCTGGGGGCAGCCCTCATCTATGGGGGAACCACAAAGCTTTTCATGCCGGAGATGGTGCATCAGTACGTGTCCCACGGCATCGTGATGGAAGGGGAATCCAAGGAACTGTTCTCGGTTCTCAGCCACTTCTACGCAGACCCCATTCGTGGCGCGGCGCCGGCTTCCCTCGAAGGAAGGATCAACGAGGACTTTCTCGCCACCCGCCAGTTCCGGGGCAACCTTTTCAACGTGCCGGTCGCAGGCGGCTCGCGCACTTACTACCGCATATCGTCACGCGACACCGATCCATGGCAAAACAAGGCTGCCGCCGCCTTGGGCGTTCTGTTGAGCGTACTTGGGCTTACCGGCATCGCGCTGGAGAAAAAATTATCCCAATGATGGGATAGGCTTTGCGGAAGCTGGCGGCAACCCTGCGTACCGGACCGCGGTGGGTGCGGTGCCATGGCCGCGCCCGCCCCAAGTCGAGTATCATGCGCTCCCCCCGAAGGAAGCTCATGAACTCGCTCAACGTCCGACAACGCAGCGCCGTCCGCTACATCGATGGTCCTTTGCTCGTGCTGGCCGGCGCCGGCAGCGGCAAGACCAGTGTGATCACGCGCAAGATCGCCTGGCTGATCGGCGAGTGTGGGTATCAACCGCAGCACATCGCCGCGCTCACCTTCACCAACAAGGCGGCGCGCGAGATGAAGGAGCGCGTGCAGAAGCTGCTCAAGGGCACCAGCACGCGCGGGCTGACCATTTCCACCTTTCATCACCTGGGGCTGACGATGATCCGCCGCGAGTGCGGCCACCTGGGCCTGAAGAGCAGCTTCAGCATCTTCGATGAAACCGATTGCGCGTCCTTGCTCAAGGAGCTGATGCTCAAGGACATCGATACCAACGACGAGCAGCTGCGCAAGCTGGCCGGCATCATTTCCAACTGGAAGAACCGCTTTCTGACGCCGCAGCAGGCGCTGAACGAGGCCGAGGATGCCGAGCAGGCGCTTGCCGCGCGTCTGTACGAGGACTACCAGCGCAGCCTGCGCGCCTTCAACGCCGTGGACTTCGACGACCTGATCCTTCTGCCGGCCCAACTGCTACGCGACAATCCGCAGGTGCTGGAAAAATGGCGGCGCCACATCCGCTATCTTTTGGTGGACGAGTACCAGGACACCAACCACATGCAGTACGAATTCGTGAAGCTGCTGGTGGGCGATCGCGGCGCGCTCACCGTGGTGGGCGACGACGACCAGAGCATCTATTCCTGGCGCGGCGCGCAGCCGGAGAACATGCAGCTGTTACAGAGCGATTTCCCCACGCTGCAGGTGGTCAAGCTGGAGCAGAACTACCGCTCCACCAATACCATCCTGACCTCCGCCAACGCGCTGATCGCCAACAATCCGCACGTGTTCGACAAGAAGCTGTGGAGCGAATACGGCCAGGGCGATCCCATCCGGGTATTGATGTGCGCCAATGAAGAAGCGGAAGTGGAGCGCATCGCCACCGAGATACAGCTGCTGCTGGCGCAAAAGCGGTTGTCGTTCCGCGACTTCGCCGTGCTGTACCGCGGCAATCACCAGGCGCGGCTGCTGGAAATCCAGTTGCAGGCGCACCAGATTCCTTATCAGCTCACCGGCGGCACCTCATTCTTCGCGCGCAGCGAGATCAAGGATCTGATGGCCTACCTGAAGCTCTTGATCAACCCGGATGACGACAACAGCTTTCTGCGCTGCATCAACACGCCGCGCCGCAAGATCGGGCCGTCCATGCTCGAAGGGCTGGGGCACTACGCCAACAAGGCGGGCGTGAGCCTGTTGACCGCCTGCACGCACCTGGGGGTAGGCGAGTATCTCAATGAGGGCCAGGTGGAGAAGCTGCGCGAATTCGCCGAATGGTTCGAAGACAAGCAGCGCGCCATGGACAACGGCGCCGGCGTGGCGCTGGTGCGCGAACTGATCGAGGACATCCACTACGAAGCCTGGCTGCAGCAGCACGCGTCCACGCCAAGCGCGGCGGAACGCGCCTGGGGCAACGTGCAGGTATTGCTGGGTTCGCTGGAAACGAGCCTGACGCGCGCCCGCGAGCAGGATGAGGACGCCACCCTGGAAACCGCCATCAACAAACTGATACTGCGCGACCTGCTGGAACAGCAGGAAGAAGCGGAAGAAACCAACAAGGTCCAGTTGATGACGCTGCACGCCGCCAAGGGATTGGAATTTCCCTTCGTGTTCATCATGGGCATGGAGGAGGAGATACTTCCGCACCGCAACAGCATGGAACTGGGCGACATTTCCGAGGAGCGGCGCCTGGCCTACGTGGGCATCACGCGCGCCAAGCAGCAGCTGATCTTTACCCTGGCGCGCCAGCGCAAACAGTACGGGGAAATGCTGGACACCACGCCAAGCCGTTTTCTCGATGAACTGCCGCCCGACCTGCTGGCCTGGGAAGGCAGGGCGGTGGACATGACGCCGGAAAAGGCGCAGGAACGCGGCAGGGAAACGCTCAGCCGGCTGAAGAGTTTGTTCGATTAGTCAGGAGAGGCCAGCGGGGGCGGCGCAGGTTTTCGTTCGTCCCGCAACGACCTCGACATAGTGATGCGGCATCCCTCATCCAGCTACATCCAGTGCTCATGGACCCTGCGACTTCGCGCAGGGTGACAGGGGCAATTTCGTGTTCGAGCTTTCTTGCTCGATCCAGGAGGGTCAGCTGGCGCCAGCCCCGATTTCCTCGGCTGTATTACTGGCTGGCTTCCACGATGTAATCCACCGTGGCTTTCAGATCGTCCTCGGAGCACTGCATGCAGGTGCCCTTGGGCGGCATGGCGCCGTTGTTGAAGCCGTTGATTGCACTGTCGTACAGCACGTCGATGCCCTTGGCGATGTGCGGTTCCCAGGCCTCCATATTGCCGAATACCGGAGCATTGTTCACACCGGTGCCGTGGCAGGCCACGCAAAACGTGTTGTAGACCTCTTCCGGTTCCATGGGACCCGTGTTGCTGCCCGGCAGCTTGAGGCCTTCCGCGCAAGCATCCCCCACCACGCATACCTCGGCAGGCGACTGCAGACGCGCGCGAATCTCGTCTTCCAGCGCGCCCAGGGCGCCCGAAGCGGTGAACAAGCCGGCAAGTGCCACGGCCATGGTAGCCAGCACGACTGACAGCGTACGGGGTCGAATCACGGTAAGTACCTCAAGAATTCTGGGGATGGTACGGCGGGTGCGCATTATAGACGGAAGCGGGCCCGACTGAAACCGCGGCACAACGCAGGATGGCGAG
>DATMFX010000350.1:0-11722 GCA_035555995.1 Hyphomicrobiales bacterium
CGCTCTGCAGGCAATCGGGGTTGCCGCTCAGGTCGCTCACCAGTCCGCCCGCCTCCTGGATCAGCAGGATGCCGGCGGCGCTGTCCCAGGGTTTCACGCCGCTGGTCCAGCCCGCATCCAGTCTTCCCGCAGCCACGTAGGCCATGTCGAGTGCCGTCGAACCGGTAAAGCGCAGCGCGCCGGCAATGTCGAACAGGCGCGTCTGCAGCGCCATCATCTGGTGATACTGGCGCAGGCCGGCGCAGCTGAGGCTGATGGTGCCGCCGTCGAGCTTGGCGCGGGTGCCGATGCGCATGCGATTGCCGTTGATCTGGGCGCCGCCGCCCTTGGAGGCGCTGAATTCATCGCCCTTGACCGGATCCACGATCACCGCATGCTGCAACTTGCCGCGTTGCACGCAGGCCATGGCGATGCAGAAGTGCGGAAAGCCGAGGATGAAGTTGCGGGTGCCGTCGATGGGATCGATGATCCAGAGGGTGTCCTTGTCCTTGCCTTCGAGATGGCCGCTTTCCTCGCACAGAAAGCTATGGTCGGGGTAGGACTTGCGCAGGCTGTTGATCAGGCTCTGTTCGACCATCTGATCCACGTCGGTCACCAGGTCGTTCGGGCCTTTTTCGAATACTTTGACGCGGTCGGGCCGGGCATGGGCCTGAACCACGAGGGCGGCGGCTTCGCGGGCGGCCCGCAGGGCGATGTTGACGATCGGATGCACGAGGATTTCCTGCCTGAAGTGAGGGGATTGCAAAGAGCGCCCGTGCGCACACGGGGCGCGCATCATAGCAAAAGGGCGTGACGATGTTTACCATAGCCGCCTTTTTGCCCAAGGGAGCGGATTGCCCGCGTGAATTCACCCGATTTCGACAAACTGCGCATCGTCCTGGTGGAAACCTCCCACCCCGGCAACATCGGGGCGGCGGCGCGCGCCATGAAGAACATGGGCCTGTCGCGCCTGGTACTGGTGAATCCCAAGCCGAAGGCCTGGCCGGCGCGCGAGGCGCTGAGCATGGCGGCCTCCGCGCTCGACGTGCTCGATCGCGTACAGGTGGTGGCCACGCTGGAGGAAGCCATTGCCGACTGCCACCTGGTGCTCGGCACCAGCGCGCGGCTGCGGCACATGCCGGTGCAGTTGCTGGAGCCGGTGGAGGCCGCAACGCACATGGCGCAGGGGTGCCGGCAGCAACAGCAGGTGGCGCTGGTGTTCGGGCGCGAGGACCGCGGCCTCAGCAATGAAGAGCTGCATCTGTGCCATTACCATGTGCACATTCCGGTGAATCCGGACTATCCCTCGCTCAATCTGGCGGCCGCGGTGATGGTGCTGGGTTATGAAGTGCGCAAGGCGCTGCTTGCCGCCGCACCCGCGGCGCCTGCGGAAGCGGCGGGGGTGGAGGGAAGAGCGGAGGCGAGAACGGGAGAGTGGGATCAACTGCCCGCCACCGCCGCCGAGCTCGAGCGCTATCTGGAGCATCTGGAACAGGTATTGGTGCAGTTGGAGTTCCTCGACCCCGGCAATCCCCGCCAGCTCATGCGGCGGCTGCGGCGGCTGTATCAGCGCATCCAGCCGGACCGCATGGAAATCAACATCTTGCGCGGCATTCTCAGCGCCACGCAGGACAGCCTGGCGCGCAAGGAACGGCAATAGTTGAGTGGTTTACTAAGCTAAATACTTGACTAAAGAGCTTGGTTAATCGCATAATGCCACTCGGTTTGATCACGCAGGGTGCTTTGTCATGCGCTTGACCACCAAGGGGCGCTACGCCGTTACCGCCATGCTGGATTTGAGCATCAATTCCACCAGTGCGCCGGTGAATCTGAGCGATATTTCGCGCCGCCAGGATATTTCGCTGTCCTATCTGGAACAGCTGTTCGCCAAGCTGCGCAAGCGCAAGTTGGTGAGCAGCGTGCGCGGGCCGGGCGGCGGCTATCGGCTGGGGCGTCCCGATCACGACATTCACGTGGCGGAGATCATCGACGCGGTGAGCGAATCGCTCGACACTACCAAATGCCGGGGCAAGGGCGATTGCCAGCAGGGTGAAACCTGTCTCACCCATCATTTGTGGCAGGACCTGAGCGACCAGATACACGCCTTTTTGAGCGGCATCACCCTGGCGGACCTGGTGGCCAAGCGCGAGGTGGAAATTATCGCGCGCAACCAGAACGAGCGCGTCAAGCGCCTGAAGAACATGGAAACCATCGCCACGACGCATCTGTAAGAAAGAGGCGCGGGCGCACGAATCGTTTTGCAGTACGGAGTCAGCATGTTACCGATCTATTTCGACTATTCCGCCACCACCCCGGTCGATCCCCGGGTGGCCAAGGCCATGATGGACTGCCTGACGCAGGAGGGTAACTTCGGCAACCCCGCCTCGCGTTCCCACGTATTCGGCTGGAAGGCCGAGGAAGCGGTGGAGCAGGCGCGGCAGTACGTGGCCGATCTGGTGAACTGCGACCCCCGCGAAATCGTCTGGACTTCCGGCGCCACCGAATCCGACAACCTGGCGCTCAAGGGCGCGGCGCACTTCTACCAGAGCAAGGGCAAGCACATCATCACCTCCCAGATCGAACACAAGGCGGTGCTGGACAGCTGCCGCCAGCTCGAGCGCGAGGGCTTCGAGGTGACCTACCTGGCCCCCGGTACCGATGGCTTGATCCAGCCCGAAGCGGTGGAGGCGGCGATCCGTCCCGACACCATCCTGGTATCGCTGATGCACGTGAACAACGAAATCGGCGTGATCAATGACATCAAGGCCATCGGCGCCATCACCCGCGCCAAGAAAGTGCTGTTCCACGTCGATGCCGCGCAAAGCACCGGCAAGGTGGACATCGACGTCGAGGCGATGAACGTGGACCTGATGTCCTTTTCCGCCCACAAAACCTACGGCCCCAAAGGCATCGGCGCGCTGTACGTGCGCCGCAAGCCGCGCGTGCGCCTCGAAGCGCAGATGCATGGCGGCGGTCACGAGCGCGGCTTCCGTTCCGGCACGCTGGCCACGCACCAGATCGTCGGCATGGGCGAGGCCTTCCGCATCGCCAAGGCGGAAATGCACGAAGAGAACCAGCGCATCCTGGCGCTGCGCGACCGCCTGCTCAAGGGGTTGGAAGACATCGAGGAAGTTTACGTGAACGGCGACCTGACGCAGCGCGTCGCCAGCAACCTCAACATCAGTTTCAACTTCGTCGAGGGCGAGTCGTTGATCATGGCGCTCAAGGACCTGGCGGTTTCCTCCGGCTCCGCCTGCACCTCGGCCAGCCTGGAACCGTCCTATGTGCTGCGTGCGCTGGGACGCAACGACGAGCTGGCGCACAGCTCGCTGCGCTTCACCATCGGCCGCTTCACTACCGAGGCGGACATCGATTACGCGGTGGGCAAGATCCGCGAAGCAGTCGCCAAGCTGCGCGAACTCTCTCCATTGTGGGACATGTACAAGGATGGCGTGGACATCAGCAACGTGCAGTGGGCTACCCACTGAGGCGCGCAACGAATTCGATATAGAGGTACCGATATGGCTTATTCAGACAAAGTGCTCGATCACTACGAGAATCCCCGCAACGTCGGCAAGCTGGACGACAGCGATGCTGACGTGGGCACCGGCATGGTAGGGGCCCCCGCGTGCGGCGACGTGATGCGCCTGCAGATCAAGGTCAACAAGGAGGGCGTCATCGAAGACGCCAAGTTCAAGACCTATGGTTGTGGTTCCGCCATCGCGTCCAGTTCGCTGCTTACCGAATGGGTCAAGGGACGTTCCCTGGACGATGCGGCCAAGATCAAGAACACCGAGATCGCCGAGGAACTGGGGCTGCCGCCGGTGAAGATTCACTGTTCCGTTCTGGCGGAGGATGCCATCAAGGCCGCCATCGCCGATGTCAAACAGAAGCGCGGCCTGGCCTGAGGCCGGGGCGCGATCGAGTGCACAGGAGTAGCGTGGCATGGCAGTGACACTGACCGAAGTAGCCGCCAAGCATGTGGCGGCGCAGCTGGCCGCACGTGGCAAGGGCCTGGGCATCCGTCTTGGCGTCACCACCACGGGCTGCTCCGGCATGGCCTACGTGCTGGAATTCGTGGATGAAACGGACGGCGCCGATCTGGTGTTCGAGGATCGCGGCGTCAAGATCATCGTGGATCCCAAAAGCCTGGTGTACCTCGACGGCACCGAGATGGATTTCGTCAAGCAAGGCGTCAACGAAGGCTTCGAGTTTCGCAACCCCAACGTGAAAGGGGAATGCGGCTGCGGAGAAAGCTTCAGCGTATAGCGCTGTCGTTTGCCCCCTCTCTGGCACTTCCCCCGATGTCCACCGAATCCACCATCCTGAGTTATTTCGCGCTGCTGGGGCTGGACGAGTTGCCGACGCTCGACCGCGCCGCGCTCGAAGATGCCTACCGCCGCCTGCAGAGCCGCTGGCATCCGGATCAGTTTGCCGGCGCCGATGAAGTGACACGCGCCCGCGCGATGCGGCAGACCAGCCTGATCAACGACGCCTACACCACCTTGCGCGATCCGGTGGGCCGCGCCGGCCATCTGCTGGCGCTGCGCGGGTTGGACCCGACGCGGCTGGAACAGCATGAACTGGCGCCGGATTTCCTGCTCAGCCAGATCAGCTGGCGCGAAGAGCTGGAGGCGGCCTGCGCGGCGAGCGACGAAGCCGCCCTGTTGCGCCTGGACGAACGAGTGGAACAGGCGTTCCATGAAGCCTGGCGGTCCTTTTCGACCCTGCTGCGCACGGCCGAGCTGGCCGGCGCCAAACGGGAATTCCATAAATTGCAGTTTCTGAACAAACTGCAGCGCGAGATCGCGGAGGCCGAAGCCGCGTTGTTGGACGACTGACGTCGCCGCGGCTGGCCGCAGAAAAGATTACGACATGGCTTTATTCAGCATTTCAGAACCGGGGCAGGGCAAGACACGCGCCGCGGCGTTGCACAAACGCGCGGTGGGTATCGACCTTGGCACCACCAATTCACTGGTGGCCTTCGCGCGCGAAGGCAAGGCCCGGGTGCTGACGGATGCGGCGGGCAACCGGCTGCTGCCTTCCGTGGTCAGCTATACGCCGGATGCCGCGCCGCAAGTGGGTGACGGCAGCGCGGAAACAGTGCCGGGCCAGCGCAGCGTGGTGGCGTCGGTCAAGCGGCTCATGGGCCGCGGCCGCGCCGATATCGATTACCAACTGCCCTATACCCTCGAAGACGATCCCGCCGGCGGCATGCCGCTGATCGGCACCGTGGCCGGCAAGGTCAGCCCGGTGCAGGTGTCGGCGGAAATCCTCAAGCATCTGGCACAGCGTGCCGAAGCCGAATTGGGCGGTGCGCTCGACGGCGTGGTGATCACTGTGCCCGCCTATTTCGACGAAGCGCAGCGCGGCGCCACGCGCGATGCCGCGCGTCTGGCTGAACTCAAGGTATTGCGCCTGTTGAGCGAGCCCACCGCGGCCGCCGTGGCCTATGGGCTCGATAAGGCGCTGGAAGGCGTGGTGGTGATCTACGACCTTGGCGGCGGCACGTTCGACGTGTCGCTGATGCAACTGCAGGAAGGCGTATTCCGCGTGCTTGCCACCGGCGGCAATGCCGCGCTTGGCGGCGACGATTTCGACCGCGCCATCGCCCATTGGGTATTGCGCAGCGCGGGCATAACGCAGCCGCTGGCGGATGCCGAGTGGCATGCATTGTTGATGCAGGCGCGTGCGCTCAAGCATGCGCTGAGCGAAGCGCCGCAAGTTGAACTATCCTGGAGGCACTGGAGCGGTATCCTGACCCGCGACGCCTACCACGAACTGATCGATGACCTGATCGAGATGACGCTGCGCGTCTGCCGCCGGGTGTTGCGCGATGCCGGCATGAAGGTGGGCGACCTGACGGACATCGTGCTGGTGGGCGGCGCCACCCGTTCGCCGCGGGTGAGGGAAAAGGTGTCGCAATTCTTCAAGCGCGAGCCGCTGGTGTCGATCGATCCTGACGAGGTGGTGGCGCTTGGCGCCGCGCTGCAGGCCGACGTCCTGGTGGGCAACAAATACGGCGCCGACACCCTGTTGCTGGACGTGATTCCGCTGTCGCTCGGCATCGAGACCATGGGCGGGCTGATGGAAAAAATCATTGCGCGCAACAGCACCATTCCGGTGGCGCGCGCGCAGGAATTCACCACGTACAAGGATGGCCAGACCGCAATGAGCCTGCACGTGCTGCAGGGCGAGCGCGAACTGGTGCAGGATTGTCGCTCGCTGGCGCGCTTCGAGCTCAAGGGTATTCCGCCGATGGTGGCGGGCGCCGCGCGGGTGCGGGTGACCTTTCAGGTGGATGCCGACGGCCTGCTCGAAGTCAATGCCGAGGAAGTGACCAGCGGGGTCAAATCCTCGGTGGTGGTCAAGCCATCCTTCGGGCTGCAGGAAAACGACATCGCCCGCATGCTGCAAAGCTCCCATACGGAAGCGGCAAGCGACAAGGCGCGGCGCAGCCTGCGCGAAAGCCAGGTGGAAGCACTGCGCCACGTCGAAGCGCTGGAACAGGCGCTGGCGCGCGACGGCGAAGCGCTGCTCGATACCGATGAACGCGCCGAACTGCAGGCGCTGATGGAACAGTTGCGCACGCTGGCCCAGGGCGAGGATGCCGATGCCATTACGGCGTTGACCACCGAGTTGAACCAGCGCAGCACCGACTTCGCCGCCCGCCGCATGGATGCCGGCATCCGCCAGGCACTGGCCGGGCGCAGTCTGAATGACATCGATCAGTGAGGTAAGCCATGCCCCAGATAGTGTTTCTTCCGCATAATGAACGCTGCCCCGAGGGGGCGGTGGTGGAAGCCGAGTTGGGCGAAAGCATCCTCGACGCGGCCCTGCGCAACGGTGTGGACATCGAGCATGCGTGCGAGAAATCCTGCGCTTGCACCACCTGCCACGTGATCGTGCGCGAGGGCTATGATTCGCTGGAACCCCCCGATGAGCTCGAGGACGACTACCTGGACAAGGCCTGGGGGCTCGAACCCGAAAGCCGGCTCAGCTGCCAGGCCATCGTGAGCGACGCCGACCTGGTGGTGGAATTGCCGCGCTACACCATCAACATGGTGTCCGAACGGCGCTGAAACCCGGTTTTGGTGCCTGAAAGCCCGCGCAGTAGTTTTTGAGAGGGCTAGTGCTGAAACGGTGCAACCGCGTACAATACGCGACCGATTTTTTTTGGCCCTGAATCAAGACCTTACTGGAGTTCAAAATGGCTGTTGAGCGCACCTTATCCATTATCAAACCTGACGCCGTCGGCAAGAACGTGATCGGCAAGATCATCAGCCGTTTCGAGGACGGCGGCCTGCGCGTGGTTGCCGCCAAGATGGTGCAACTGAATGACGACACCGCCGGCGGTTTTTACGCCGAGCACCGCGAGCGTGGTTTCTTCAAGGATCTGGTGGGTTTCATGACCTCCGGTCCGGTGATCGTGCAGGTACTCGAAGGCGAAAACGCCATCGCCCGCAACCGTGAGCTGATGGGTGCCACCGATCCCGCCAAGGCCGATCCCGGCACCATCCGCGCTGATTTCGCCAAGTCCATCGACGCCAACGCCGTGCACGGCTCCGATTCCGCCGCCTCGGCCGAGCGTGAAATCGGGTATTTCTTCAAATCCGAGGAAGTCTGTCCCCGTCGCTTCTGATGGAGCGGGGCGCGCCCCGTTCAGGTAGCTGGTCATGACCGCTCGACTCCCCAACCTGCTCGGCATGAGCAGGGCGCAACTGGAAGCGTTTCTCGCCGAACTCGGGGAGAAGCCCTTCCGTGCCGTGCAATTGCAGAAATGGATGCACCAGCAGGGTGTCATCGATTTCGATGCGATGAGCAACATCAGCAAGGTGCTGCGCGACAAGCTCAAGCAGGTGGCGGAAATCCGCCCACCGCGCATCCGCGACGTGTTCGACGCCAAGGACGGTTGCTACAAATGGATCGTGGAAGTGGAGAGCGGCAGCGGCGTCGAGATGGTCTACATTCCGGAAGCGGGGCGCGGCACGCTGTGCATTTCCTCGCAGGCCGGCTGCAGCCTCGATTGCAGCTTCTGCGCCACCGGCAAACAGGGCTTCAACAGCGACCTCACCGCGGCCGAGATCATCGGCCAGCTGTGGCTTGCCAGCCGCGAACTCGACAGTTTCAGCCACCGCACGCCGCGCCGCATCACCAACGTGGTGATGATGGGCATGGGCGAGCCGCTGCTCAATTTCGACAATGTGCTCAGCGCCGTCAGCCTGATGATGGATGACAACTGCTATGGCCTGTCCAAGCGCCGCGTCACCATCAGCACCTCGGGCGTGGTGCCGGCGATCGAGCGTCTGCACCAGTACACCGATGCATCGTTGGCGTTGTCGCTGCACGCGCCGAACGACGCGCTGCGCGACCAGATCGTGCCGATCAACCGCAAGTATCCCATCGCGCCGCTGTTGCGCAGCGTGCAGGGCTACCTGGATTCCCTGCCCGACAGCCGCGTCGTCACCATCGAATACATTCTGATCAATGGCGTGAACGACCATCGCCAGCACGCGCGCGAACTGGCCGAGCTGCTGCGCCAGATGCCCTGCAAGATCAACCTGATTCCCTTCAATCCCTTCGACGGGTCGGACTATCACCGCTCCAGCAACGCCGCCATCAGCACCTTCCGCAAGCTGCTGCAGGATGCCGGCTACACGGTGACCATCCGCACCACGCGGGGGGACGAGATCGGTGCCGCCTGCGGGCAATTGGTGGGGCAGGTGGACGATCGCACCCGCCGCAGCGCCCGGCATTTGGCGGCGCGCCAGCAGACGCAGGACACGGATGCCGCGCCGCGGCCCGTGACCATTCAATAAGGGGGCGGCTTTGTCTAGAATCTGCCGATCGATACCGCCACCCGACTCCAGCACCTTTCGATGATCCTGTCTGCCCGCCAGTGTGCCAGCTCACGCGCCCCTCGCGCGCTTTCCGTCTGGCTGCTGCTGGGCCTTTTGCAGGGTTGTGTCACTGAAACCACGGGGGGATTCGCTTCCCGTGCCGATTCCCAGGCACTTGCCAACTACATCGAACTGGCCGGCGGCTACCTGGGCGAGGGCGATCTGCACAACGCCCGGCGCCATCTCGACAATGCTGATGCCATCGATCCCGATAACAGCGCCGTGGCGGCCCTGTGGGGGCTGGTGTACGATCGCGAAGGTGAAACGGCCCTGGCGGAGCAGCACTTTCGGCGTGCCCTGCAGTTGGACGTGGCGAACGCGCAGGCCCGCAATAATTATGCGGCCTTCCTGTTCGCCCAGGCGCGCTACCAGGAGGCCTATGCGCAGTTGCAGGAGGTGGTGACGGACACCGCCTATCCGGGCCGCGCGCAGGCGTACGAGAATCTCGGCCTGAGCGCGCTGCGGCTGCAACGGGTGGTTGAAGCGGAACAGGCCTTCAACCGCGCGCTGCAGCTCAATGACCGCCAGCTGCGCGCCAGCCTCGAACTCACGGGCCTCAATCTGGAGCGCGGCAACGTGCTCCAGGCCCGCCAGTATTACCGTAATTATCTGACCCTGCTGCAGCTCGACCGGCTGGAGCAGGATGCCCGCGGGTTATGGCTTGGCATCCGCCTCGAAAACGCGCTGGGCAATATCGACAACCTATACGCGTATGGCGCGCGTCTGGAAGCGCAATTCGGCGCCTCTGGAGAATATGCGCTGTACCTTGAACTACTGGATACCCTGGAAGATGACTGACACCCAAGAAGCCTCGATCGAGTCCAAAGACGATACCCCTCCACTACAATCGCCCGGCCTGATGGTACGCACCCAGCGCGAAAGCGCGGGCCTGAGCCAGCAGGCGATCAGCGAAGCGCTGCACCTGACCGTGCACTACATCAAAGCGCTGGAAAACGATGAATACGGCAAGCTCCCGGGCCTGACCTTCGTCAAGGGCTACTTTCGCGCCTACTCGCGTTTTCTTGGCATGGACGTGGACGCGGTGCTGGCTTGCTACGAACGCTATCTCGCCGCCAATGGCCTGCGCGTGGAAAGCAGCGATTTCGTGCCGAGCAGCGGCCGGCGCGGGCGCTCCGATCAATCCCTGGTGTGGGCCCTGATGGCCGGCACCATCCTGGTGATCGCGTTGGCCGCGGGCTGGTGGTTCTTCGGCCGTGAATTCGAGGCGCGCAGCGCCGCCGTGCCGGCGCCGGCCGTGAACACGCCGGCGCAACAACAGACCACACCGGCCGCAGCCACCGCCAACGTTGCCGTCAACGCCGCGCCCGCCGCCGCGTTTACCCCACCACCGGCGGCGATCGATACCACGATTGCGCCGCAACGCCAGGTTGCCGAATCCGAAACCGCGCTGGAACCGGCCGATGCCGGCGCCGCGATCATCAACGCCACGCTGGAAGCGCGCCAGGAAGCCGAAGCGCTGGCCCTGGAGGAAGCTCTGCAGGACGAACCGGATGCCGCGTTGGGTGCGACCGAGACCTTGGCAAGCAGTGCAACCGCGGTAACGCCAAGTCCGTCCGTTGAAACCGCCACCGACGTGGCTGCGGCATTGCCGGTGCAGTCGCTGGCGCAGGATGCCGTCACGCAGGTTGCCACGGCTGTGCAGAATGCACCTGCCTCGATCGAAGCCGCCGTGCAGACCGCGGGCGTCGTGCAGACGGGTGCGTTGGAATACGTCACCGCCGAGGATGGCCGCCGCGTGATCACGCATCGCGGGGAAGGCGGCGATCGTTTGGAACTCAACCTGAATGGCAGCAGCTGGACGGAAGTGAAGGATGCACAGGGCGCGAACGTATTCAACAACATGCTGCGCCAAGGTGACCAACTGGTCATTCAAGGTATGGCGCCCTTTACCGTGCTGCTTGGCGACGCGCGCCAGGTGCAGGCCAGTTTCAATGCGCAGCGCGTGGATCTGAGCACCTTGATCCGCAACGACAACACGGCGCGTTTCGAGCTGGGGCCGGCCGGCGTGTCCACCCCTGCGTTCACCACGTCGCAGGCGAGTGCAACGGAGTAAGTAGAGCCATGCGCATGCAATCGCCGATCGTGCGGCGCAAGTCACGGCAGATCATGGTGGGCAAGGTGCCCGTGGGCGGCGATGCGCCGATCGCGGTGCAGAGCATGACCAATACCGACACCTGCGACGTGGCCGCCACGCTGGCGCAGATCAAACGCCTGGAAAATGTGGGCGCCGATATCGTGCGCGTGTCGGTGCCGACCATGGACGCGGCGGAAGCGTTTCGCCGGATTCGCGCCGGTACCTCCCTGCCGCTGGTGGCGGACATTCATTTCGACTATCGCATCGCGCTCAAGGTGCTGGAATACGGCGTGGATTGCCTGCGCATCAATCCCGGCAACATCGGACGCGACGACCGCATGCGCGCGGTGATCGCATCGGCGCGCGACCATGGCGTGCCGCTGCGCATCGGCGTCAACGCCGGCTCGCTCGGCAAGGAGCTGCTGCGCAAGTACGGCGAACCGAACGCCGACGCCATGGTGGAATCGGCGCTGCACCACATCGACATTCTCGACAGCTACGACTTCCAGGATTTCAAGGTCAGCCTCAAGGCCTCCGAAGTGTTCATGACGGTGGCGGCCTATCGCAAGCTGGCCGCGCAGATCGAACAGCCGCTGCACCTCGGCATCACCGAAGCTGGAGGCTTGCGCTCGGGCACGGTCAAATCGTCGATCGGGCTTGGGCTGCTCTTGATGGACGGCATCGGCGACACCATCCGCATTTCCCTGGCGGCGGATCCGGTGGAGGAAATCAAGGTCGGCTTCGACAT
>DATMFX010000351.1:0-3425 GCA_035555995.1 Hyphomicrobiales bacterium
TATCCGGATCGACTGCCTGCGCGAGGTTGTCCGCTGGCTCTTCATGCCAGCCGCCTTTTCCCGTCGCATCGTCGCTATCAAGACACAGCACCTGGATTCCCTGGGGAACCGGCAAGGCGTCGCACAGACCTTGCTGGCTCAACAGCAAGCCAATGCCGCTGTCCTCCATCATGTAGTGCAAGCGGTCCGGGGGAAAATCGGGGTCCAGCGGTACGTACGCACCGCCTGCTTTCAAGATCGCCAGCAACCCCACCACCATCTCCAGGGACCGCTCTACCGCGATTCCCACCAACGCATCGGGGCCTACGCCGAGACGTTGCAGACGATGTGCAAGCTGGTTGGCGCGGGCGTTAAGTTCGGCGTAGCTCAGCTGCCGGCTATCGACGGTGTCGTTCTCATCAGCCAGGATCACCGCAACCGCTTCGGGCGTCTTCGCTACTTGTGCTTCGAACAACCGAGGCAAACACGCGGAGTCATGCACCACCGCTGTATCGTTCCATCCGTACAGCAACTGCGAACGTTCCCCCTCGCTCAACAGCGATAACTCGTCTATCCGTTGTTCTTGCGATTCCAGCATGCCTTCGAGCAATCGCTGCCAGTGATCGGCCATCCGCCCGATGGTTTCCGCCTCGAACAGATCGGTGGAGAAATTCAAACGTACCGCCGTGCCATCGCGGCGCTCGGCAATTTCCAGCGTCAGATCGAACTGCGCCGTACTCTCGGCCAAATCGATCTCTTCCACCCGAATCCCGCCAAGTTTCTGCGCATAGCCATCCGGTTCCGTCGTATGTTGCGGCAGATAATTGAACATCACCTGGAACAGCGGCGAGTAGGACAAACTGCGCTCCGGTTGCAAGGCGGCCACCAACTGTTCGAAGGGTAAGTCCTGATGTTCCTGCGCTTCCAATGCCCGCAACTTGGTCTGGCGTACCAGCTGCTCCACCGTCATGCCGGTGGTGAAGTCCGCTCTCAACACCTGTGTGTTGACGAAAAAACCCACCAGCTTTTCGGTCTCCAGCCGGGTCCGGTTGGCGACCGGCGTCCCCACCCTGATATGTGCCTGTCCACTGTAGCGATGCAGCAACACCTGGAACGAGGCCAACAGCAGCATGAATGGCGTCACGCCCAGGTCGCGTGAACGCTGACGTAACCTTGCCGCCAGCGCGCGGGACAACATGAAGCGCTGATCCGCACCAGCGAAACTGGGACGGAGCGGCCGTGGGTAATCCGTGGGCAATTCCAGAACCGGATGTTCGTCCCCCAGGCAACGACGCCAATAGTCGAGCTGACGCTCCCTGACCTCACCCGCAAAGACCTGGCGCTGCCATACCGCATAGTCAGCGTACTGAATGGGTAAAGGCTCAAGCTGGGGCGAACCTTGCTTACGAAAGGCGCCATAGCTCTCGATCAGCTCATTTACCAGAATACGCATTGACCAGCCGTCGGAGATGACGTGATGCTGGCAGATGGCCAGCACATGATCATCGGGGGCAAGCGTCACCAATCTGGCGCGCAGCAAAGGACCACGGTTGAGATCGAAAGGCTGGCGACCGAAACGCTGCAGGTTGGATTTAAGATCGCCTCCCTCCGGCAGAATTTCGGATTCCAATACGAACGATGTGGCGTCTTCGATGACCTGATGGATATCGTCGCCATCATGACGAAAGTGCGTACGCCAAATCTCATGCCGGGCCATCAGGTACGTGAAACTGCGCCCCAGCCCTTTGATATCCAGTGCCCCACGAATGCGGAAGGCCAAGTTGATGTTATATGCCGCGCTATCCGGCTCCAGCTGCCAGAGCAATAGTTGCCGCACTTGCGCAAAGGAGGCGGGAATGGCCTCTTCCCTGGGCACTGGGTCGATAGCGGCTTCAGCTTCGTTTTCAGAGAGATCCCTGCACGCGGTGATGGTCCCGCAGAAACCTTCAAGATCCTGCGCCTCGAACAGCGCCCGCAGCGGCAATTCCACCTTGAGCGTACGGCGTAACCGGGTGACGACCTGGGCAATCAGCAGGGAATGTCCGCCCAGACTGAAGAAATTGTCGTCTAGCCCAACCTGCTCCACCCCCAGGACTTGCGCCCATACCGCGGCCACCTGCCGCTGCAACGCATCCTGTGGCGGGCGATAAAGACGAGCGGCATCGTTGTCCGGCGGTAGCAGCGCTGAACGGTTCAGCTTGCCATTGGCTGTCAACGGCATGTGCGGCAACAGAACGTAGTGGCCAGGAACCATGTGGTCCGGCAGTACTTTGTGCAGGCACGCTTTCAATACACCACAAAAGTCATGCTGCGCTTCGCCATCCGCTTCGAGCAGGCCATGATCCCGCGGCACCCCATAGGCGGCCAGAGCGGGCGAGTTTCTGCCCTCGATAACGATGACGGCAGCATCATGCAATTGTGGTAGCGCCTTGAGGCGATATTCGATCTCGGCAAGATCGATTCGATAGCCGCGTATCTTCACCTGGCTGTCCATGCGGCCATGAAAAATCACGGCGCCATCCCGGGTGCGCCGCGCCCTGTCTCCACTGCGATACAGGCGCTCTCCGCCTCGCGTCGAAAAAGGATTCGGTACATAGCGTTCCGCCGTAGCAGCCGGATCGTCGTGATAACCCCTGGCCAGGGCGACGCCACCCACACACAACTCGCCGAACCCCCTGGGAGGAACGAGGTTGAACGCGGCATCGGCGATGTGCGCGTGGATATTGGCCAAAGGCTTGCCCAGTGGCACGCTTGCCCCTGTGTCGGCCGCGGCGCCGACCTCATGGGTCAAGACGCCCACGGTCGTTTCGGTGGGTCCGTAGTGATTGAGAATGCGGCAGTCGGGGCGCAAGGTTTGCACACGCTGCGCCAGCGCGAGCGGGCAGGCTTCGCCGCCGAGAATCAGGCAATGGGCGGGAATCGCAGCCGGCGTGTCCCGCGCTTGCAGCAGGCTCGACAAATGGCTGGGCACGATCTTCAGTACGTCGACAGCATGCCGTTGCATGTATCCGGCGAAGCGGTCGGTGTCCAGAACGACATCTTTGGGTATCAGATGGATGCAGTGCCCCCCGCACAGGGCGCCGTAGAAAACGGTATGTCCAAGATCCGCGGCATACGTGGAAACCATGGCGAAATTGCTGCCGGGCGGCGCACCGATCTTGCCTTCCATTGCCCTGACATAGTTGCACAAGGCGCCATGAGAGACGGCGACTCCTTTGGGCTTCCCCGTAGTACCGGAGGTGTAGATGATGTAGGAGAGATTGCCGGGCGTGGCGATTGGTTCGAGATTACCCTCGTCTTGATGCGCCCAGACGCCATCCTCCTCCCCTTCGTCGAAGTACAGAACACTCGCGCCGTGTGATTCAGGCAGACGCTCCTGCAGGTAGCGCTGGGTCAGCAGTATCCGCATGCCGCTGTCCTCCACCATCTGCAGCAGACGCTCACGC
>DATMFX010000352.1:0-5127 GCA_035555995.1 Hyphomicrobiales bacterium
GAGCAGTATCTCCCCATTGCCATCATGGAGCGCCACGCAGGACACGGTGAGCTCGCCGGTGGCGCCATCGTAATGACTGATCGGAGAGGGCTCGGCAGCGCTGCCATCGAGAGCCTTCAGGATCGACAACAGCAGAAAAAGTCCGAGAATGGCGCCTGTCAGGGTCTTGTTGAGCGTGGCGGCCTGCATTGCCATCCTGATCTCCGTATTAGTACCAACTGGTTAATATTTGCGGGGGGATTCTCCCCAAGGGAGAAAAGCGCGTCAAGAAATCAAAGGCCGCGCCAGCATTTGTGCGCCGGAAAAACAGACAGCTTCCTACCGACGGACATAAAGCCTGCTGTTAGGGGTGTGCCTCGTCGACGGCCGCTTTGTGGGGCGGGGTCGGAGTAGGGAGATCGCCCTTACGACTGCGCCGCCCTCAGCGCCTCCAGCACCCGCTCCCGGCGGAACGGCGCCCGGCGCAGGCGCACGCCGGTGGCATCGAAGATGGCATTCGCCACTGCCGCGATCACCGGTTTGTGGCTGGTTTCGCCGGCGCCGTAGTGCGGCAGGTCGGGGCGATCCGGGGTGGGGTCGCCGTTGACGAGGACGATGTCGATGACTTCCGGCGTGTCGGAATGGCGCATGCTGGGGTGCGTGGCCCAATCGACGCTCGTCACTTTTTCATTGTCGAACTGTACTTCTTCCCACAGGGCGCGGCTGAGGCCGTGCAGCATGCCGCATTCGAGCGTGTGCTTCAGGCCCATCGGGTTGATGGCCAGGCCGCAGTCGTGGGCGCAGACCAGACGCTTGGCCCATACGTGGCCGGTGTCGCGGTTGACCTCGACGTCGGCGATGACCGCCACTACGGTATTGCCGCGATAGGTGTAGGCAATGCCGCGCCCGCTCTGGATGGCACCCGCCGCCAGCGGTTTTGGCGCGGGGCGCGACTCCCAAGCGCCATGGGCTTCCAGCGCTGCGCGCAGCACGGCAAGCGAACGGGCGCGGCGGAACACGTTGTCTTCCGTGCTGGCTTCGATCAGTTCCAGCCGGAATTCCGCCGGATCCCTGCGCGCCGCCGCGGCCAGTTCGTCGATGAAACCCTCGAAGGCAAAGGTTACCTGCGGACCGTCCGGATCGCGCAGGTTGCCGGTGCGCAGCGGGGTTTCCCACACCTGCGGCAGCGCCACCACATGCCCGGCCAGCTGCATGTTGGGAATGGCGTATTTCACGGACGGCATCGCGGCATTGCCCCTGGCCGTACGCTCGGGCCGCCGGCCCATCAGTTGCGCGATCAGCACAGTGTCGGGTTCGTTATAGCCCAGGTGGGCGTAGTCGATGGCGCGGGCTTCGTAGTCGAGCGCCGTCAGCCTGCCGTCGGCATCCAGGCCACCACGCAGCTTGAGGGCATAGGCGGGGCCTTTCGTATCCCAGGCGGTTTCCTCGTTTCGCATCCACTGCACGCGCACCGGCCTGCCAAGTTCGTGGGCAAGAAAGGCGGCTTCGAAGCCGGCGTCGTCCGCCGCTGTGCGGCCATACACCTGCGGGCCATCCATGTACACCACGCGCACGCGGTCGCGCGGCAGGCCGAGGAAATCAGCGACGCCGGTGCGCAGGCCGTAGGACTTCATGTCATTGGAATAGATGGTCAATTGATCGTCCGAAGGATCGGCCAGCGCAAAGGCGGGACCGATGGCGGTGTGGCCCTGGAACGGCACCTCGTATTCGGCTTCCAGCACGCGGGAGGCACGGGCAAATGCCGCGGCGGGATCCCCTGTGATTCTCGGCTCCCCGCTCGACGTTGGCGTAGCATTGCGAATGTAGTCGAAGAGGTCATCCGATGCCGGGAACGGCGCCTGCACGGGAGGCGTCCATTCGGCCTCGAGCTGCTGCGCAGCCTGTATGGCCTGCTCCTCGCGTTCGCACACCACGGCCACGTAGTTGCCGCGGCTCACCACCTGCACGAAGCCGGGAATGTTGGCTACGGATGCCGCGTCGATGCGGCGCAGTTGCGCACCCGCCATGGGGGGGCGCACGTTGCGCGCGTGCAGCATGCCGGGCACTTTCATGTCCACGGCCCAGGTCAGCGAGCCGTCGACCTTGGCCGGAATGTCGTAGCGCTGGATCGGCTGGCCCACTACGCGCAACTGCTGCACGGGTTTCACAGTGGCCGCACCGGTGGTGGCGTTGATGTTGCTCCCTTCGAGCGACACGTTGAAGCGCCGGCCCCCGACGAGTTCGGCATAGCTGACCGCAAGGCCGGCATTCGCCAGTGCCGTGACCATGCCGTTGTTCACCGTGAGGTCGGCAACGGACACGTTCAGGTGATCCGCGGCAAGTTCCAGCAGCACGCGCCGCGCTTCCGCCGCCACCCGGCGCATCGGCCAGCCGTCGGTTTCGATGGCATCGGAGCCGCCCGAGCCACCCTGATCGGGCGTGGTATCGGTGCTGCCCATCACCAGGCGCGTCTGTGCGTACGCCATGTCGAGCTCGTCGCACATCATTTGCCGGAACGCGGTGCCGGTACCCTGGCCGCCGTCGGTCTTGCCGACGAAAAACGTGGCGGTGTTGTCGGGATGGATGACGATCCAGGTGTCGAGCTGCCGAAAATCCGGATCGGGGTACGGCCCCTCGGGCGTTTGCGCCAGCACGCGCGCGCCGGGGATGACGCCCATGCCGACGCTCAGCACCAGGGCGCCGGAAGACGCCAGGAAGTGGCGGCGCGAGGTGGACGGGTTCAGGTGGTGCAACGCGTCTTCGAGCGCCTTGGGCAATTGGAATGGCGTGCTCATCAGACAGGCTCCTGGCCGCTGCCGGCCCCGTTCACCACGCGCTTGATCGCGGCCTGAATGCGGTAATAGGTCATGCAGCGGCACAGCGCCCCTTCCATGCCTTCGCGAATCTCGGCGTCGCTCGGATTGGGATTACGGTCGAGCAGCGCCTTGGCCGTCAATATCTGACCGTTCTGGCAATAACCGCACTGCGGCACCTGTTCGTCGATCCACGCCTGCTGCAGCGGATGCAGGTTGCCATTGGGCGCAAGCCCTTCGAGCGTGGTGATCGCGCCGCTCACCGCCCCGGCAGGCAGCAGGCACGAACGCACAGCAGCGCCATCAATGAGCACGGTGCAGGCTCCGCACTGCCCCAGGCCGCAGCCGAACCGCGGTCCGCGCAGGTCGAGGTCGTTGCGGAGCACATACAACAAGGGGGTGGCGGGATCGATGTCCACTTCGTGGACCGCGCCGTTGACGTTCAGGGAAACGACACTCATGGGATGCCCTCCGCGTTGCGAGGTTCAAACGTAACCTAAAGCCGCGAGGGTTGGCTACTGCCGATTCCTATTCGTAGCGCAGCGCCAATACCGGCTTCGCACTGGCCGCCTTCGCCGCAGTGCCGCCGATCGTTACCCAGGCGATGCACAGCGCGATCGCACCGCTGCCGATGAACACCAGCGGCGTCAGGTCGATGCGGTAGGCAAAATTTTCGAGCCAGCGCTCCATTGCCGCGTAAGCCACGGGCCAGGCAATCAGGTTGGCCAGCAGCACGAGCCTGCTGTAATCGTTGGTCAGGAGCAGCACGATGCTCCACACCGAACTGCCCATCACCTTGCGGATGCCGATTTCCTTGACGCGGCGCTGCGCGTTGAACGTGGCAAGGCCGAACAAGCCCAGGCAGGCCACCAGAATCGCAAGCGCGGCGAAGGAGCTGAATATCTGGCCGAGGCGGGCATCATCCTGGTACAGCGCCTCGAAATCGTCGCTGAGGAAATGGCGGCTTACCGGGAATTCCGGAATCACCGCCTTCCAGGCGCTGTCGATGCGTGCGAGCGTGCCGGCCAGATCCTCGCCCGTGATACGCACCGACGCGGCGCTGAAATCCGGCCGTGGCCCCTGTTGGCCCAGCAGGAACAGCTGCGGCTTGACGTCATGATGCAACGATTCGAAATTGCTGTCGGCAACCACGCCGACGACGCTGCCCCGTATGTGCGTGGCGCCCTCGCCATCGAGCCCGGTCATGACGAGTTGGCCGATCGCCTGCTCGGGAGACCAGCCGAACTCGCGCGCGGCGGATTCGTTGAGGATGACGTTGGCCTGCTTTTCACGCGCCGATCCGGATGGCAGCGCATCCCCTGGAAAATCCTGGTTGAACCGGCGGCCCGCGAGAAGGTCGATCCTGTAGGTTTCGAAGAAGCCGTAGTCCACGATAAGCGTGAAGAACATGACCGCTTCATCCACCGGCGCGCCCTCGATGCGCACCATGGTGCCGACCAGGTTCTCCCGCCCCGGCGCCAGATTGGATGCCGTCACGCCGGCGACGTTGGGCATACGCAGCAGTTCCCCGCGCAGCACGTTCCAGCGTTCGGTAAGCCCGAGGCTTGGCGAGCCGTTCAACACCACCACCTGCTCCTTGTCGAAGCCAGGATCGAAGTTGCCCACGTAGCGCATCTGCAACAGCACCACCGCGGTAGCCGCCACCAGCGCTATCGATATCGAGAACTGCAGCACCACCAACAGGTTGCGGAACACGGCGTCCTTCACGCCGAAACCGATGCGATGCTTCAGCACCTGCGCCGGCTTGAACGCCGAGAGGCAAAGCGCCGGATAGAAGCCGGCGCCGATGCCAACGACGAGCACCAGCAACACCAGCGCTCCCTGCAAGCTGGCATTTCCCCACACGTCGAATTCCAGCATTTTCCCGGAAAAGGCCGCGAAAGCCGGCAACGTGAGTTCGACCAGCACGATTGCGACCCCGGTGGCCGCAAGCGCCATGCCAAGCGATTCGCCAAAAAACTGCATGATCAGCTGCCGGCGCTGCGCGCCGATGGTCTTGCGGATGCCAACTTCCCTGCCCCGCAATATCGAGCGTGCCGTGCTCAGGTTCATGAAGTTGAAGCAGGCGATGAGCACGATCCCCACCGCGATGGTCGTCAACGCCAGCACCGTGGCCATGCTGCCCGGTTCGCGCAGCTCGTTCTGGCGCGTGGAGTGCAAGTGGATGTCGCGGATGTTCATCGCCGCAATACCGGTGGATTGGCTCGCCCGCGGCTGCCCTATGCCGGGCGGGACGTGGCGATCGATGAAGGCGGGAAACGTTGCGCTCACGGTGTCGATGTCGGCGCCTGGGGCAAGCCGCGCATAGGTATGC
>DATMFX010000353.1:0-8661 GCA_035555995.1 Hyphomicrobiales bacterium
GCACATGCGCTGCCGCGTGATCGGCTTCTACGGCAATGAAGACACCAACCCCTCGCCGGACGATGTGGAAGCGTACGCGCAGGCGCTTGGCGCCGCCGGCATTCCCTTTGAATTCCATCAATACGATGGCGCGGGGCACGCCTTCCAGAACTTTCCCATGCCCGAGCGCTACCACGAAGCGTCAAGCGAGGACGCCTGGCGCAAGCTGCTGGAGTTCCTGCGCGACGAGCTTGCCGAGCGGCTTTGAGCCGAATCAATCCGCATCACGCCTGGCAGGTCACAACGTTGACCCGCCAGTCAGTGCTTCCTATCATCCAGGTTCACATCAGCGGCCCATAGGCATGAGCAAAGTCGTCAACATTCCCGCCACGGGAAAACGCGAGCAGCAGAAAGAGGCGCGGCGCAACGCCATCATCGACGCCGCCCTGGTGGAATTCGCCACGCAGGGTTTCACCGCCACCAAGCTCGACGACGTCGCGGTGCGCGCCGGCATCGGCAAGGGCACGATCTACCTGTATTTCGACAGCAAGGAACGCCTGTTCGAAGCCGTGGTGCGGCGCACGCTGTTTCCGGGGCGCGACCAGGCCGTCTCCTTCGTCGAGGGATTTTCCGGCAGCGCGGCCGAGCTGCTCACCGCCCATTTCAAGCGCATGCACGACTTCATGCAGGCCGACAAGCTACCCTCGATGCTGATCATGGTGATGGGCGAGGCCATGCGCTTTCCGCAGCTTTCGCAGTTCTTCTACGAGGAAATCATCCAGCCTTCGCAGAACCTCGTGCTCAAGATCATCCGCCGCGGCATCGCCAGCGGCGAGTTCCGCGAGGGCGCCGATGAAATGCTGGTGCAGTTCATGATGGCGCCGGTGATGCACGGCGCCACCTGGAACCTGCGCTTCCAGCATGTGGCGCCGCTGGACATGGCCCGCTATGCTGAACGGCACATCGAATTCATTCTGCGGGCCCTGCGGGTCGCCTGACCCTTGCACATGAACATCCTGGAAGTCATCGCGCGCACGTATGCCGAACAAGAAGAGGCGTGGCAGCGCCATTTGCAGACGCTGAGCGGCGAGGTGGAAGCGTTGCTGCGCCGCCAGCACCTGCACGCCACGCTCAAGCGGCGGGTCAAGACACTGGAAAGCCTCAGCGAAAAACGCAGCTATCTCGGGCGCAACCTTGAGGGCGAGGTGGAGATCAAGGATCTGCTGGGCCTGCGCATCGTGGTGCCGTTCCAGGAAGAAGTGGAGCAGGCGGTGGCGCTGCTGCACCGGCATTACAGCACCAGCGAAATCGAGCGCAAATCGGAAAAGCTGAGCTTTCGCGAGTTTGCCTACGACTCGGTGCACGTGGAACTGCCCCTGCAGCACCTGCAACCGGCGCTGACCCTGCCGCCGGGCTGCCGCCAGGTGGTGGAGGTGCAGGTGCGCACCATCCTGCAGGATGCCTGGGCGGAAGTGGAGCACGAACTGATCTACAAGAACCACTTTCGCTTTCCCAACAACGATGCCATCCGCAAGAAGCTGGCGGCGGTCAATGCCAGCCTCAGCCTGGCGGACATGATTTTCCAGGAAATCCGCGATACCCAGAAAGCGCTGGCGCGCTGGGGGCGCGAGCGCTTCCAGGCGATGCTGGATCAATCCAGCACGCTGCTGAACAAGGAAGAGCTGGAGCAGCTGGCTCTGGAGCCGCCGCTGCGCGAGCCGGGTGCCGCGGTGCTGTCGATGGGTGCGCGCAGCGAACTCGAACGCCATCTGATGGCGGGGCTGAAGGCGCACAACGACCAGGATTACCGCACGGCGGTGCACCACTACAGCCAGGTGCTCGCGCTCAATCCCGATATCGCGGTGCGCTCCATCGTGTTCAATCATCGCGGCATGGCCTACTTCATGCTCAGCCGCGAGACCAAGGCACTGAGCGATTTCGACCGCAGCTACCAGTGCGACAAGCGCAATTACCGCGCGCTCAACAATCGCGCCATGGTGCTGCGCCGCATGGGCTATGTGGACATGGCGCTGGATTGTTTCGCACAATCGCTGGAAATCGTGCCCAGCCAGGCGGAAGTGTATTTTCTGCGCGCGCAGACTTTAGGCGAGGTGGAGCGGCTGGAGGAGGCACGCGCCGATCTGGCCCGGGCGCTGGCGATCGACCCCACCCACACAGAGGCGCTGGCGCTACAGGCCAGGCTCGCGGCCAAGGCGTCCCCCACGCCAGATCCGGGCAGCAAAAACTTTTGAAAACAGCATTTTGCATCATCCCGCCCCGGTGATATGATGCGCCGCTTTCCTGTCAGCAGCGCTGTTTTTCCGGCATGAAAGCCTTCTATCGAGACTTCAGACTGGGCATTCTCGGCGGCGGCCAATTGGGCCGCATGCTCATCAATGCCTGCACCAATTTCGACGTTTTCAGCGCGGTGCTGGACCCAAGCCCGACCGCGTCCTGCCGCGATGTGGCCGCGGCGTTCACGGCCGGCTCCATCACCGATTTCGACACCGTCTACCGCTTCGGCAAGACGGTGGATCTGTTGACCATCGAAATCGAGAACGTCAACGTCGAGGCGCTGCACCAGCTCGAACGCGAAGGTCTGCCGGTATATCCGCAGCCGCGCGTGATCGAGATCATCCAGGACAAGCGCCGGCAAAAGCAGTTCTATCGCGAGCACGGCATTCCCACGGCGGATTTCGTACTGGTGGACGGGCGCGCGGACGTAGAGGCGCAGGCCGCGTTCCTGCCGGCCTTCAACAAACTGGGGCGCGGCGGCTACGATGGCGGCGGCGTGCGGCGGCTCAACAGCGCGGCCGATTTCGACAAGGCCTTCGATGCGCCGGGCCTGTTGGAACGCTACGTCGATTTCGAACGCGAACTGTCGGTGATCGCCGCCCGCAACGCACAGGGCGAAGTGGCGGTGTATCCGCCGGTCGAATGCGTGTTCCATCCCGAACACAACCTGGTGGATTACCTGCTGGCGCCGAGCACGGCTTCCGCACAGGTGCTGGCGCGCGCCGAAGCGGTGGCGCGGCAGGTGGTGCAGCGCCTGGAAATCGTTGGTCTGCTGGCTGTGGAACTGTTCGTCACACGCGACGGCGAGGTGCTGGTGAACGAAGTGGCGCCGCGTCCGCACAACAGCGGCCACCAGACCATCAGCGCCAACCAGACCTCACAATACGAACAGCACCTGCGCGCCATCCTGGGCCTGCCGCTTGGCGGCACCGCCATCCTGCAGCCCTCGGCCATGGTGAACCTGCTCGGTGCCGCAGGATACAGCGGCCCGGTACGCTATGAAGGCATCGAGGCGCTGCTTGCCATCGAAGGCGCGAACCTGGTGCTGTACGGCAAGAAGGAAACCCGGCCGCAGCGCAAGATGGGCCATGTCACCATCGTGGATTCCGATACCGAACGATTGGTGCAAAAAGTCGAACAAGTGAAACGAACGCTCAGGGTCGTTACCTGAGGCGGAGGCAGCATGACCAAGGCAGTGGTAGGCATCATCATGGGCAGCAACTCGGACCTGACCGTCATGCAGGAAGCGGCTGATGTGTTGCAGCAGTTCGGCATCGCGCACGAGATGGCGGTGGTGTCCGCGCACCGCACGCCGCAGGTGATGATGGACTATGCCGCCAGCGCGCGTGAACGCGGCCTGAAGGTGATCATTGCCGGCGCCGGTGGTGCCGCCCATCTGCCCGGCATGGTGGCTTCCGTTACCACGCTGCCGGTGATCGGCGTGCCGATCCGTTCCACGCATTCCATCGACGGCTGGGATTCGGTGCTGTCCATCCTGCAGATGCCGGCCGGCATTCCGGTGGCCACCATGGCGCTCAACGGCGCGCGCAATGCCGGCATCATGGCGGCGGCCATTCTCGGCACCAGCGATCCCCAGGTGGCCGCGCGGCTGGACGCCTACAAGGAAGAGCTGAAGGACAAGGTGCGCGAGATGAATGGGCGTTTTGCGTAAACATAAACGGGTTAATTCCGCACGCAGACGCTGCTATAATCGCCTGCCCGCCCATTGGTGGGGGCCTTAGTACGGTCCCAGCCCTGACGGGCACAACTCTCCCTTCCTTCTGCCATTCACGGATATCGCAATGTTCCAATCGATCGAGCGACGCCCGCCTGATCCAATCCTGGGTCTGTCCGCGGCCTACAAAAATGATCCCAACCCAAGCAAAGTCGACCTGGGCGTGGGAGTGTACAAGGACGAAGCCGGCAATTGCCCGGTCATGAAGGCCATCAAGACCGCGGAACAGAAGCTGTGGGAAACCGAGGATTCCAAGTCCTACATCGCGCAGGCCGGCCCCGAGCTGTACCTGCAGCACACCGCTGGATTGCTGTTCGGCAACACGCATCCCGTGCTCAAGGACAAACGTGCCTCGGTGGTGCTGGCGCCCGGCGGTTCCGGCTCGCTGCGCGTAGCCGCGGAGTTCGTTACCCGCAATGCTCCGAACACGCGCATCTTCGTCAGCGATCCCACCTGGAACAACCACATTCCGCTGCTGGGCTCGGCCGGCCTCAAGCTGGAGCTGTACCCGTATTACGACTACGCCAGCCACCGCATCGATTTCGACAGAATGCTGGCCAAGCTGGGCGAAGCCAAGAAGGGCGACCTGGTATTGCTGCACGGCTGTTGCCACAATCCCTGCGGCGCCGACCTCAACCGCGAACAGTGGCAGGCCGTGGCGGATGCCGCGCAGCGCCAGGGTTTCACCCCATTCGTCGACCTGGCTTATCAAGGGCTTGGCGATGGCCTGGAAGAAGATGTGTGGGGCCTGCGCCATCTGGCAGAGAAGTTGCCGGAAGTGATCGTTGCCAGTTCCTATTCCAAGAACTTTGGCCTCTATCGCGAACGCACCGGCGCCGTCACCATCGTGGCCGGCAACGCCAGCGCCGCGGAAGCCGCCGGCACCCAGGTGGTGGGCACCGCGCGTGAAATGTACTCCGTGCCTCCCGCACACGGCGCCGCGTTGGTGGCCCTGGTGCTCGACGACGCCGCACTGCGTCAGGAATGGGATGCCGAGCTGACCGAGATGCGCGACCGCATCAACGGCTTGCGCGCGGCATTGGTGGCGAAGTTGCAGGACAAAGGCGTGGAACGTGACTTCAGTTTCATCCAGAACGAAAAAGGCATGTTCTCATTCCTGGGTTTGACGCCCGAACAAGTCAAGAAACTGGTCAACGACTACAGCATCTACCTGGTAGGCTCCAGCCGCATCAACGTGGCCGGCATCAACCAGAGCAATCTCGACTATCTGGCGGACAGCATCGTCGCCGTTCTGTAAGTCTCTTGAGCGCCGGCCCTGCTGTTGGTATGGGCCGGCGCTTTCTTGTTGGCCCGCATCGATTCTGTGCAGCGGCGTGGCCGGATTTGCTTTCGAGTACGCTGCAAGCCCCGAGCATCGCGTCACGCACCACCGCCCTATTCGCTGATCAAAAGTCCAGATTCAAGGTCACCCCGAACCGCCGCGGTTCACCGAGCTGCACGTAGGTATGTTCCTGGTACCCATCGCGCGGATCGTTGCCGAAATAGTAGCCCCGTACCGCGTAATCCTGATTGGTCAGGTTGCGCCCCCAGAAGGTCAAACGCCAATCATCATGCTGCCAGCGCAGGCTCGCATTGAGCAGGTCGTAGGCTTTTGAGCGCGACGGGTGGCTGTCGGAAAAATAGAACGCCGCGCGTCCCTGCACGTTCACGTCCAGGCTCAGCGCCGGCTGCAGTTGCCAGGAAACGCCGGTGGTGTACTGGTAGCGTGGCGCATGCGCCTGGTCGCGTCCCGACAGATCATCGCCCACCGAATTGATGAAATCCTGGTACTCGGTATCCAGCAGGCCCAGGTTGGCATAGAACTGCAGCGCTTCCGTGGGGAAATACTGCAGGTTCAATTCCAGGCCGCGGTTGTAGCCGTCGGCCGCGTTGCCCACGTAGTCGATGAATTCGGCGCTGCCGTCCTCGCGCATGCGCACGGTGGAACTGCTGATCTGCACGTCGCGCCGGTCCATCCAGAACAGTGCGGCGCGCACCTGCAATGCATTGTCGAGCAGCGAACCCTTGATGCCGAACTCATAGTTCCACAACGTTTCGGTGGCGTACTCGCGCAGGTCGGCGTCCAGGCTGCCTTCCATGTTGAAGCCGCCGGTCTTGTAGCCGCGCGCCAGACTGGCGTAGAGCAGCACGTCGTCGTCCAGGTGGTAGTTGAGCGCCAGGCGCCCGCCGCCGAGATCGTCGGCGGGCGCGAATTGCAGTGCGGCATTGTCGTGGTAGTCGGCTTCATAGTGTTCGTAGCGCAGGCCGAGGTCCAGGCTCAGGCGTGCGGTGAGCTCGGTGCTGGTATCGGCATAGAGCGCGGTGCGGCGTGTTGCATAAGCACTGGTGAAGGGCGCGGGCAGGTAGGTGTATTCGCGTACCAGGTCGGTGTCCTGGCGCAGTCCGTAGAGGCCGACCACCCAGCTGGTGCGGCCGTCGAACAGCCGGCTGGTGTCGGTGGAGAGCAGGCGCAGTTCCGCGCTGGCGCTGTCGTGGTTGCGCGTGAAGGCGTCGCTGGAACTGTATTCGTCGGGGTGGAAGCCCTGATACACCCAGTCTTCGTCGTAGGAATAGCCGGTGTCGCTGCGCGCCAGGCCCAGATAGCCTTCCAGCGTCACGCCGGAAAAGCCCTCGTGGCGCAGGCGCAGGCTCATCAGGCGCGCGTCCTGGGTGTCCTGGCCGGGCTGGTCGGACCAGGTATCGCGGGTGTTGTCGAGCGAAAAGGCATCGTAGCCGTTGTCGCTCTTGAGCTGCGCCAGCGTCAGATCCAACGTGGTGGCCGCGCCGGCCTGCCAGTGCGCGCCGAGACGCAGCGTGTCTTCGTCGCGGTTATTGGTGGGGCGGTCCAGAAAGCGGTTTTTCATATAACCGTCGCCTTCCTGATGCTGGCCGCTCAGGCGCAGGGAGAGCGTGTCGGTGACCGCGCCGGACACGTAGGCGCCCACGCCGAGGCCGTCGTAGTTTTCCGCGCCGAGTTCCAGGCCGTAGCTGAACTCCTGGGTCGGGCGGCGGCTCTGCACGTTGATCAGCCCCGCCAGCGCGTTGGAGCCGTAGCGCGTGCCCTGCGGCCCCATGAGAATTTCCACCTGCTCGGTGTCGTAGAGCAGGGCGGAGGTGCTGATGCCGGAAAAATCCACGCCGTCTATCAGCATGCCCACGGACGGATTGAGCGGTTCGGTGAACTGGCCGGTTTCGCCGATGCCGCGCAGTTGGTAGAAGCGCGCGCGCGAGGCGCCGCCGGCCAGGTTGACGTTGGGCGCGTTGAGCAGCAGGTCTTCCAGATGGCGGGCGTTGCGCTTTTCGATCAGGTCGGCATCCAGCACGGTGATACTGCCGGGGATGTCGTCAAGCGCGCCCTGGCGGAAATCCGCGGTAACGATGATTTCCTCGACGGGCTGCGCCAATGCGATGGATGTGGCAAGCGCAAGCGGGCTCAACGACAAAAGGCGGGGAAGGTGCCGGTGCATGGGTTTCTCCATTGACTGCGTGCATGGACCTGGCCCAGCAGTCGACGGCGGAGAAACATGCGATCCGGTGCGCAATGCGCTTGGAAGGCGGAGCCTATTCCTACGCCAGTATTAGCTGGGTCAGGTTCAAGGGTGTGATCTCAGGCTCGGCAAGATCGTTGCAAAGCCACCCCTTAGGACGGGCGGCACTTTACCATGTCGGGGCGGGATTGCAAACGCGGGGGGAACGCTCCAGCCGTGGCGGGCAACGGCTGGAGCGGCGGGGATCAGGATTTGGCCTTGTACACGCGCAGTTCGCGATTGAAGCGGTCGGCCACTTTCTCCACGTCGTCCTGCACGCGTTTTTCCTCGGAATTGCTGACGCCGCAGGCGACGTACTTCTGCACGTCCTCGATGTAGGTTTCCACGGCTTTCTTGGCCTTCATCATGTCGGCGCCCGACGCGGTATCGCCGCTTGGAATTTCGGGGTCGGCGGGGCGCGAACAGGCGGCGAACAGCGAGGGGCTGGCGCACAGGCCCAGCACCAGGGCAAGAGCGGTGAGTTGGTGTTTCATGGTGTTCCTCCTAGGAATGGTTTGGGTGAGTGGTGGGAATGCTCGGCGCGGCGATTCAGCCGGCGATGCGGCGCAGGGAAGCGGATCCCGCGGCGCGCTCGACGGTGAAGAAGCGGATCATCTCGTTCAGGTTCTGCACTTCGTCGCTCATGGTGTTGATGGACAGCGTGACCTTTTCCACCATGGCGGCGTTCTGCTGCGTGCCTTCGTCCATGTTGGAAATCGAGGCGTTGACCTGTTCGATGCCTTCCGCCTGTTCCTGACTGGCGGCGGAAATCTCGGCGATGATGGTGTTGACGCGTTTGATGGCATTGACGATGGCGTTGAGCGCGTCGCCCGATTTGTTGACCAGCGAGGTGCCGCGCTCCACCTGGCGGTTGCTGTGGTCGATCAGTTCCTTGATCTCCTTGGCGGCGCCGGCGCTGTGGGCCGCGAGCTTGCGTACTTCGTCGGCCACCACGGCGAAGCCGCGGCCCTGTTCGCCGGCGCGCGCGGCTTCGACGGCGGCGTTGAGCGCCAGGAGGTTGGTCTGGAACGAGATCTCGTCGATCACGCCGATGATGTTGGAAATCTGCTTGCTGGAATTGTTGATGTCGCTCATTGCCGCGATGGCCTGGCCGACGATGTCGCC
>DATMFX010000354.1:0-3840 GCA_035555995.1 Hyphomicrobiales bacterium
GTGCAGCGCATTGCCACGAAGGCCAGTCCCGGTGCAAAGCTGAACAACAAGCGGGGCATGACCCGGACCGATATCTGCACCGGCGCGCTGGAAGCCACCATGGATACCCTGGAAACCTGTGGCTTTCGCCCCTATCGCGCCAGGCTCATGTGCCTCAGGAACGAAGGCGAAGCGATGCCGTTCCACACGGACGACAAGCGCGAAACCTGGCGGCTGCACATTCCCATCGCCACCAACGCCCACTGCTTCTTCGAATGGCGGCGGTCCGATGGCCGGATCGAAAGCGTGCATCTTCCCGCCGATGGTTCGGCGTGGCTGGTGCGGGTGGACATCGACCACCGCGCCGTCAATCGTTCCGGCACGCCCTGCGAACGTGTTCACCTGCTGATGGGACTCAACGCGCTTCCCGACCTCGCGAGGCTTGGGCAGCCCAGCCTCCTGGTCTGATCAGGCGCCGAATCCTGCCACGCGCTCGATCAGCCAATAGGCCGACGGCACACCGATCAGGTAGGACAGCGCCAGTTCGAAGGCGCGCGTGGTGCGTGCGGACACAGTGGTGGCACGCAGGGTGTGGTACGCGCCGCGCCAACAGGCAAGCAACAGCAGCAGCGCCACGATGAAGAGCACCTGCCCCAGTTCCACGCCCAGGTTGAAGAACAACAGCGACAGCAGCAGCTGTGAAGGAGCCAGGCCGATCTCGCCAAGCGCGCTGGCAAAACCAAGGCCGTGCAGGAGGCCAAACCCGAAGGAGATCGCCATGGGATGGCGCCAGGTCAGGCTGTCGTGGCGGCCACGGCTGATCTCGAACGCCAGGAACACGATGGACAGCGCGATGGTGGCTTCCACCGGCGGGATGGGAATACGCAGCAGGCCAAGCGCGGACAGGCTCAGGGTCAGCGAATGCGCCAGCGTGAAACCGGTGACGGTCCACAGGATGCGACGCGGCGTGCGCGCGATCACCAAGAGGCCAAGCACGAACAACAGGTGGTCGAAACCGCCGATGATGTGTTCCACGCCAAGCCACAGATAATCCAGCGCCACCTGCAGCGCCGACATCCGCTGCGGCACCGTCCACACGGCGTCGGTGGGCGGCACGATGGCGGTCAGCACGCTACCGTCGAAGGCCTCGATGCGATAGAACACGCTGAGCGCGGGATTGAACGTGGGAAATTCGAGGCTCAGCGCCGCACCTGCCAGCCCGTCCTGACACCGCCTCGGCGCATTGCGCTGGGGTCCGGTGGCCACGCAGCGTTCGGGCCAACGTAATTGCGGCTGCTCCGCCGGCGCCACCGTATCGGGCGCCTGCACGCGCGCCTGATACAGCATCGGCGCGATTTCGCTCAGGGTGACGGCTACCGGGCGCGCATCGTGCGCCGCCGCGCCGCACCAGAGGCTCATGCCAAGCAACAGGCACAGCCAGCGCAAAGTGCGCCGCTCAAGGCTCACGCACCACCTCGTAGCTCTGCACCACGCGCGCCACCGCCGCCTCGCGGTCGCGCTGCACGGCGGCATAGCGGTAATCCGCCAGCACGCGTTCCCGCACGGCGCTGAAATCCGGCAACTGCGGTTCGGTGCGCGCACGCAATTGCACCAGATGATAACCATGGCTCGATGCCACCGGCCCCTGCCAGGCTTGCGGGTCCGGCGTCAGCCCATCCAGATCCGCCACGAACGCCGGGCCGAAACCGCTGCTGACGAAACTGCGCGTGCGCTCCGCGTAATCCTGCAGAAACGGAAAACGATCGCCACGCGTTTCCGCCTCCGCCTCCGCCTCCGTAAGATTTTGCGCATTCTCCAACAGGCGCGCGGCACGCTCGCGCGCCGCTTCCATACCGTCCTGCCCGGCATCGAAGAACACGTGGCTGAAGCTGTAGGTGGCTTCGAGGCGGTAGTCCTCGCGGTTGGCGTCGAAATAATCCCGCAGCACCGAATCGTCCGGCGTGGTGGCGTCGCTTGCCAGATTTTCCAGCAGGAACTCCACCTTCTGTACCAGGCGCTGGCGTATCTGGTAATCGCCTTCGGTCATGCCAAGTCCAAGCGCTTCGCGATACAGCGCCTCCTCGCGCACGTATTCCTCTTCCAGCGCACGCCGCTGCACCGCATCGAGCGCATCCAGCTGCGCGCCGAAGCCGGCGGGGTCGAAACTGTCGGCGCGGTATTGCAGGAAGGCCAGCAGGTTGTCCCGGTCCACCACGATACGCCGCGGATCGTTGGCCCCGGCCTCCCCGGGAGCCGGTGCAAGCACGTCGTAAAGCACGAAAATGGCCGCGCCCAGGATCAGGAAGTGCAATAGCGGCTGGCGTAGCAGACCGATCATTCAGACTCCAAAAACCTCAATAGCGAAATGTCCTGGTGTACTTGAGCGCTATCTCGGCTTTCTCGCGGCTCACATGGCTGAACACCCCTTCGGAATTGAAGTGGTAATTGGCCACCAGGTAAAGATCCTCCCCCGCCTGCGGATTGAAACGCAGGCGGCTGTTCAGGCCCACCGAGCTGGAAGCATTGTCGTATTGGATCAGGTTCACCCAGGACCACTTGGAATTGAAGGCATAGTTGGCGTTCATGCTCACCAGGCGCACCTTGAAGTCGCCCGCCGGCAGGCTGATGTCCTGCACATCATAGTTCCAGTTGAAGTAGATGTGCGCATTGGGGCGCCATTCCATGCCCAGCTTCACCTGGTCGCGGTCGCCGTTGAAGAACTCGCCCGACTTGAATATCACGCTTGGCACAAACGGCCGCTGGTTCGAGGCGAACAGCTCCAGGTGATAGTCCACGAACTCGTATTTGCCGCGGGGGATGATCACGCCGGGGCTGATCTCGAAGTCCCGTTCCAGGCCCTCGCGGTTGCGCGAGCCGCCCAGGTTCAGCTGGCCGCCGAGATGAGTGTGCAGGTTGATGGGACGCACGAACAGACGTTCCGACTGCATCTCGCCGCTGTCGAGGCGATCGGTGTGCTCGAAGCGGGTGACCGTATTGATCAACCGCAACAGGGGATGCGCGTCGAAGAAATGCCGCCAGCGCCCGCCGATGTAATAGGTTTCTACGCCAAGGCGGTTGGCGAAGCCGAGCGCCGGATAGTAGTCCTCGCCGAAGTAGTCGTAGCCCATGGTGCCACCGAAGCCGGTGCCCTGGGTGTCCAGGTTGAGCATGGCGCCGTAGGCGCGCGCATCGCCGTTGCGTCCGTCGGTGTCGCTCTCCTGGTAGAAGACGTTGCCGCGCAGCGAGTACTGCTCCGTGAAGCGCGTGTTCTGGTAGCGGAAGTCGGCGCCGCCCAGACGGCTGCTGATGGGACTGGTGGGATCGCCGTCGGTGAAGATCACGCCCACGCTCGATTCGCTCAGCACGTTCATGGTGGCGCGCCCGACGAACACCTGCTGCCCGTCCAGGCCGGGAATGTCGCCCTGCTGCACCGCAAGCGCGCCCACGTTCCAATTGCCCACGCGGCCGGTGAGCTTCACCCCGGCATCGATGTCGATCGGCTGCCCGGTGGCGCTCAGGCCCACGCGGCGCGAATAGAACGGAATGCCGTTGATGGTGGTGTCGTAGTTGCTGTCGGGGCCGCGGCCGCCGAAGCTGAAGATGTCCACGTCCTGCAGGAAGAAGTCGCGTTTTTCCGGAAAGAACAGGGAAAAGCGCGACAGGTTCACCTGGCGGTTGTCCACTTCGGTGGCGGAAAAATCGGTGTTGAGCGTGAGCGCGCCGGTGAGGTTCGGCGTGATCTTGTAGAACACGTTGAGCGAGGGATCGAAGCGCTTGTCGCTGGTGCCGGTGCGGTAATCCTTGCTGGCGGCGGTGGCCACGGAAGGGATGATGTCCAGCCCCCGGCCCTGACGGATGTCG
>DATMFX010000355.1:0-12146 GCA_035555995.1 Hyphomicrobiales bacterium
GATTGTATAGCTCGTCGTAGGTCATCCCGAACGCCAGCCCCGAGGCGGCGAACGCCAGGTCGGTGAGGCTCTGCAGGCCGCTCAGATAGCCCAGGTAAATCACGTGCCGGCCCACCAGGTCGCTGGTGAGGAAATCGCTCATCATCTTGATCTGCACCCGCTCCACGGCCGGCCCCAGCACCTTGAGCACCTGCATCAGCGCCGGCGCCACGCTGGTGGGGATGTAGCTCAGGTCCAGATTCATGTAGCCGAGGTCCTTGCCCTGCTGCTGCGCCCGCTGCAGTTCGCTGCGTGAATTGAGGTCGAATTCGCGCACCATGCGGCTTACGTCGCCGTTCGTGTCGGTTTCTCCCATGATGTAGTAATCGCCGATCAGGATCAGGATCGGCGTGTTGTCGTCGAGCAATGGCCCCCAGAGCGTGGTGGCCGCGAAGGGGTTGACCAGGGCAGTGCCCTGCCCCCGCGGTTCATGCCAGGCGTACCAGAGGTTGATCAGGAGCAGCACGATGGCAACGGCGGCCAGCGCCGGCGCATACGATTTGCGGCGCTGGCCGGATTCCGCGCCGCCCTCCGCATTCTTGGCCTGTTGCTCCTCGTTGCGTGTGGTAACCAGCATGTACTGGCCCTTGGGAATGTCCACGCGCCAGGTTTCGTCCCGGCCGAAGCGGGCGTAATAGGCATTGAGCTTGTTGCGCAGGTGGTAGATGTGCACGCGGACGATCGAATCCTTGCCCACGTCGAAATCGCTGTCGCGGCCAAGCACATCCATGGCAATCGCCACTTCCTTGGGCGTGCTGCCGACGATCGCCTGCTCCACGAGGTATTCCAGAATGGAGGCGTAGGTCTTGGAACGGCCAAGCTCGCCGCTTTGGATGATGCGCTGACACAGCGCCCTGAGTTCTTGAGGTTCGATCATGCCCACCTTTTAACAGGAAGTTTTTTCACTGGCTACCGCAGAACGGAGCCGTATTGTCGCGGTATATTTTTTAACGCGCAAGTTATGCCGAATTTGTACCATTTAACCTTTTTTAACGTCCAACAAACCGTTCTCAAACAGTTAATTAGGCTTTCCAGGGGAATTTTGCCCCTACACTGCCCTTCATATCAAAAAAAGCTCCGTTAATCTTTTGGAGACGCTGTCCTGGCTACATTGGAGGACCGCTCTTCCATCCCTCGGCATCACGCGCCTGCCGCGTCGGGCCGAAGGTTTTACCGACCCTCTGGTGGCCGTCCTACCCCGGTCACCCTTTTGACCTATGTCACCCGTCGTTCCTCTAAGGCGGGTTTTTTTTGGTTTTTTTACCTGTTCCCACTCCCTACAACAGCTGAGCGTCGAAAAACCGCCACTGCACTGCGGTATCGGCGTGCTCCGCCCCCACAATTCCTTGAACCGCTCCCGGCCAGACTTTCCGCGCCCCCGCCCTCCCTGTAGTATTGCCAGTCCCGCCGGCGCCGCCGACGGATGCACAGCCACCGGTCCATGTCAGATACCGCCAGCCAGGAAAAAATCACCACGCTCAAGGTTCCGCCGCATTCCATCGAAGCGGAACAGGCCGTGCTCGGCGCCCTGATGCTGGACGACAGCCGCTGGGACGCGGTGAGCGAAGTGTTGCTGTCTTCCGATTTCTACCGGCGCGAACACCGGTTGATCTTCGAGGCCATGGCCACGCAGTCGCGCGCCAGCAAGCCGATCGACGTGATCACGCTCAGCGAAGCGCTGCACGCCGCCAGCCAGTTGCAGGAAGCCGGCGGCCTGGACTACCTCGGCGAACTCGTCACCAACACCCAAAGCGCCACCAACGTGGTGGCCTACGCGCAGATCATCAAGGAGCGCGCGGTGTTGCGCAAACTGATCACGGTGGCGCACAGCATCGCCGACAGCGGCTACAACCCGGAAGGACGCGGCAGCGCCGAGCTGCTCGACGCCGCCGAGCAGGCGGTGTACCGCATTGCCGACGAACGCCCCAGCGACGGCGGCCCGCAGCCGATCACGCCCATCCTCAAGTCGGCGGTCGACCGCATCGAGAAACTGTTCGAAAGCCAGGGCAACATCACCGGCCTGTCCACCGGTTTCCGCGATCTCGACGACATGACCTCGGGCATGCAGCCGGCGGATCTGGTGATCGTGGCGGGACGCCCCTCCATGGGCAAGACCAGCTTTGCCATGAACATGGTGGAGCACGCGGTGCTGCACAACGACAAGCCGGTGCTGGTGTTCAGCCTGGAAATGCCCGCCGACAGCCTCATCATCCGCATGCTTTCCTCCATCGGCCGCATCGACCAGACGCGCATGCGCAACGGCAAGCTGGAAAACGAGGACTGGGACAAGCTGAGCGCGGCGGTGGCCAAACTGCGCAACCGGCCGTTGTTCATCGACGACACCTCGGGCCTGAGCCCCAGCGAAATGCGCGCCCGCGCCCGCCGCGTGGTGCGCGAACGCGGCGAGCTGGGCATGATCATGGTGGACTACCTGCAGCTGATGCAGGTGAAAGGCTCCAACGAAAACCGCACCGGCGAAATCTCGGAAATCTCCCGCTCGCTCAAACTGCTCGCACGCGAATTCAACTGCCCCGTGATCGCCCTCTCCCAGCTCAACCGAAGCCTCGAACAGCGCCCGAACAAGCGGCCGGTGATGTCGGACCTGCGCGAAAGTGGCGCGATAGAACAGGATGCGGACGTGATCATGTTCGTCTATCGCCACGAGGTGTACGACCCCGAGCGGGTCGAAACCAAGGGGGTGGCGGAGATCATCATCGGCAAGCAGCGTAACGGCCCGATCGGCACGGTGAATCTCAGCTTCATCGGCAGGCACACGCGTTTCGAGAATTTCATGCCGATGAGCGGGGGGCCTCCGCCCGGCAGTTTCGGCGGAGACTGATTTGACCGGTTTTCTGCATCGCATCCGGGCCCGCATCGACCGTGGCGCGCTGCGCCACAATCTGCAGGTGGCCCGCCGCCACGCCAACGGCGCCGGGGTGGTGGCCGTGGTCAAGGCCAACGCCTATGGGCATGGCCTGATTCCCACCGCCGAAGCACTGGAAGCGGCGGATATCTTCGGCGTGACCGACGTGGAGGAAGCCGAACGGCTGCATGCCGCAGGCTCCCCCAAGCCCATCCTGATCCTGCAGGGCTTGATCACCGCCGCCGACCTGGCTCCCATCATCGCGCGCGGCTATCAGTGCGTGATCCACCGGCATTCGGACCTGGCCCTGCTGGAAGCGGCCTGCGCCCGCACGCCGCCGCGCCAGCCGCTGACGCTGTGGCTCAAACTCGATACCGGCATGGGTCGGCTCGGCCTGCAGGACATCGCGCAGGACGCGGTAACGCTGCGGCGCCAACCCTGGGTGAAGGACGTGGTGCTGATGACGCATCTTGCCAGCGGCAGCGATCCCGCCGCGCCGCTCAACGCCCGGCAAATGCAGAAGTTCGACGCCATCTGCGCCGCCCTGCCCGACTTTCCCACCAGCTATGCCGCCTCGGCCGGCCTGTTGACCGTGGCGCGCGCCGCGCACTGGTGCCGCCCCGGCATCATGCTGTACGGCAGTTCGCCGTTCGCCTGGCAGGACCAGGCACGGCGCCGCGAGGCGCTGGACCTGCGCACCGTGATGACACTGGAAGCGCGGCTGCTCAGCATCAAGACGCATCAGGCGGGCGACAGCATCGGCTACAACTCGCAGTTCGTGTGCGACCGCGTGACGCGGGTGGGCATCGTGGCGTGCGGCTACGCCGACGGCTATCCAAGCAACACGCCGAACGGCTGTCCCGTGGAAGTGGCCGGCGTGCGCAGCCGCACGCTGGGGCGCGTCTCGATGGACATGCTGGCGATCGACCTGAGCGAGGCGCCCGCCGCCACGCTGGATTCGCCCGTCACGCTGTGGGGCGCTGCCGTATCGCTCGACGAAGTGGCGGCGCACACCGGCATCCTGTCCTACAACCTGACCTGCAGCGTTTCCCCGCGCGTGCCACGCCTGTATGTCTGACACCATCGATCCCGCCACGCTCGCCCGCACCTATCCGGAGGGCGTTTGCCTGAACGAGGACCCGGCCATCTGGCTGTTCGAGAACTACGCCAGCGCCGAGGAAATGGCGGCATTGCAGGAAGCCGCCTTCGAGAAGCTGGCGCCCGCCGAAGTCTCCGGCAGCAAGGGGGGCTACATCAGCGAAGGCCGCAGCGGCAGCAATTGCTGGGTGCCGCATGGTCATAGCGTGCTCGTGCGCCAACTGGCCGGGCGCATCGCCGCGCTGGTGGGCATTCCACTGACCAATGCCGAATCCTTCCAGGTGGTGTACTACGGCTCCGGCCAGGAATACCGCGCCCATTTCGACGCCTGGGAAACCAGCACCGAACGCGGCCGGCGCTGCATGGCGCGCGGCGGGCAGCGGCTGGTCACCACACTCCTGTATCTCAACCACGTCGAGGGCGGCGGCGCCACCGCGTTTCCCAAGCTGGAATTGCGCGTGAATCCGGTGGCCGGCAACCTGCTGCTGTTCCACAACTGCCTGCCCGGCGGCAATGAGCGCCACCCCCACAGCCTGCACGGCGGCCTGCCGGTGCTGGCCGGGGAAAAATGGGCCGCCAACCTGTGGTTCCGCGAACGCGACTATCGCCGCGGAGCCGCTGAATGAATCCCTCCCATGCATTGCAATTGCCATGCATGGCTTTTCGCGCCTAGACTGCACAGCCCGCTTTCGGGCCGGCACCACAATCAACCACAAGACAGGTCTGCCATCATGCTTACACCGACCCTGCGCAACTGTGCCCTGGGCGTTCTCCTGCTGATTTGCGCCAGCTGTTCCAAAACCGAGACCGCTTCCACCGACACCGCCACCACCGCAGCACCCGCCGATACCCCGGCCGCCACTCAAACCACGCAGGCCCCCCGCACCAACGCCACGGACAACCCAGTGACCACCAGCGACACCAGCAGCATTCCCGCCGACACGCTGGCCAAGCTGCGCGAAATCGGCAGCAAGAACGACATCGCCGGCACCGCCGCGCTGTATGCGCCGTCCTTCCCCGACGGCTACCTGGACGATCTGCAGGTGGCGCGTGACCAACACTACGGCCCCGCCGAGCGCAACGTGCTCGACGTCATGACCAAGACCGGCCTCGCCCCCGGCCGCCCGGTGCTGATTTTCGTCCACGGCGGCGGTTTCGGCGCCGGCAACAAAAGCGCCGGCAATTCGCCGTTCTACGACAACATCCCCTACTGGGCCGCGCAGCAGGACCTGGTGGGCGTGAATGTGAACTACCGCTACGCGCCCGCCAGCCAGTGGCCGTCCGGCATCGAGGACCTCAATCAGGTGATCGCCTGGGTGAAAGACAACATCGAACAGTACGGCGGCGACCCCAACCAGATCTTCCTGTGGGGCAAATCCACCGGCGCCTCCCACGTGGCCGACTATATGGCCGCGCGCGTGAAAAATGGCCAGCAACCGGAAATCGCCGGCGCCATCTTCACCTCCGGCTCGTTCGCGCTTGGCGATGAACCGCTGTGGGCCAACTACTATGGCGACGACGTGAGCCTGTATCCCGAACGCAACGCGCTGCCCCTGCTGGTACAGAGCACCACGCCGATGATGGCCACCTATGGCGAGTTCGACGGCGAACAGTACAAGGAACAGTTCCAACTGCTGCTCGACGCCATGAACGCCGCCGGCAAGCCTCTGGACACGCTGTACCTGCAGAGCCATTCGCACATGTCGGAAACCTACGCCGTGGGCACCGCCGACACCTCGCTCACCGGCCCCGTGCTGGCGTTCATCCACAGCCACGCGCGCTAGGATCGGCGGCATGGCAAAAAGCAAGACCGCCTATGTCTGCAACGACTGCGGCGCCGAGCATTCACAGTGGCAGGGGCAGTGCGCCGCCTGCAATGCGTGGAACACGCTCGGCCGCATCAGCCTGGGCAAGGCCACGGCGCCCTCGGCGCCACAGCAGTTCAAGCGCGCCGGTTATGCCGGCGCCTTGTCGCCGGTGCAGACGCTTGCCAGCATCAGCCTCGACGAACAATCGCGCCTGAGCACCGGCATCAGCGAATTCGACCGCGTGCTCGGCGGCGGCCTGGTGCCGGGTTCGGCGGTATTGATCGGCGGCAACCCCGGCGCCGGCAAGAGCACGCTGCTGTTGCAGCTCATGTGCCGGCTGTCGCAGGACGTGGAAACGCTGTACGTGACCGGCGAGGAAAGCCTGCAACAGGTGGGCATGCGCGCCAAGCGACTGGGCCTGCCCACCGATCGCCTCAAGATGCTGGCCGAAACCGACATCCAGGCCATCTCCCAGGCCGCCGAGGAACACCGGCCGCGGGTAATCGTGATCGACTCGATCCAGGTGATGTACAGCGCGGACGTGCCCTCGGCCCCCGGGTCGGTGGCGCAGGTGCGCGAATGCGCCGCGTATCTGGTGCAGTTCGCCAAGCAGACCGGCACCGCGCTGTTCCTGGTGGGCCATGTGACCAAGGAAGGCTCGCTGGCCGGTCCCAAGGTGCTGGAGCACATGATCGACTGTTTCCTGATGCTCGACGGCGGCGAAGACAGCCGCTACCGCACCCTGCGCGGCCACAAGAACCGCTTCGGCGCGATCAATGAGCTTGGCATCTTCGCCATGACCGAAACCGGCCTGAAGGAAGTGAAGAACCCCTCCGCCATCTTTCTGGCACGCACCGAGGAAATCTCGCCCGGCTCGCTGGTGACTGTATTGTGGGAGGGTACCCGCCCACTGCTGGTGGAAATCCAAGCGCTGGTGGACGGCTCGCAGCTCGGCAATCCGCGCCGCATCGCGGTGGGGCTGGATCACAACCGCATGGCGATGCTGTTGGCGGTGCTGCATCGCCACGGCGGACTCTTCATGGCCGACCAGGACGTGTTCGCCAACGTAGTGGGTGGGGTGAAGGTGACCGAAACCAGTGCCGACCTCGCGCTGCTGGTCGCCATCGTGTCCAGCTTTCGCGACCGCGCCTTGCCGCGTGACCTGGTGGTGTTCGGAGAAGTGGGCCTGGCCGGCGAAATCCGGCCGGTGCCAAGCGGCCAGGAACGTCTGCAGGAAGCCGCCAAGCATGGCTTCACCCGCGCCATCGTGCCCAAGGCCAATGCGCCGCGCCAGGGCATTGCCGGCATGAAGGTGGTGGGCGTGAGCAAGCTCAGCGAAGCGCTCGAGGCGCTGCAGGATTAGTCCTTCACAGCCGGCAACGCCGCCACGGGGCTTTACGCCGCGCTTCCTAGATGAGTTTCAGATAACTGAGAATGTTCACCCCGAAAATGGCGAACGGCGCCACCAGCACCACCCATTCGAGGTTGCGGCGTGCGAAATAGCCGGTGAAATGCAGGATTACCACCAGAAGACATGCAATGTAGACGATGTAGAAAATCATGGGCCTGGCTTCCTTTGGTGCGGGTCTGTGCCCCGCCTGCAGTCGGGCTGGCTGCCGGCGTCCTGACCGCATTATTGTCATCGAAGCCCCGGTGGTGCTCAAGCCCCGCGACACAGGCTTTCCTGTTGTAGGCTGAACGTAATGACACGCCTGCGCGTTTCGCTGCACCCGCACCTGGCGACGGCGTCTTTTCCCCTGCCTCGCGGCGCTGTGTTAGGATGCCAGCCGGCCCTGGGTTCGATTCCGCGAGGCCATGCCGACCCCGCGTAACCTCCCCCACCAATCCTGTATGCAAGATCGATGAGCAGTTCGCTGATTCCGGAACGTCCGCTTCTGATTTCCCCCACCCTGGCCGCCACCATCGGCCTGGACGAAGCCGTGTTGCTGCACGTCATCAGCGAACTGCTGCTGCAGCATCCGCCGCTGCACCGCGGCCAGCGCCGCTGGATGGAAATCAGCCAGCAGCACCTGCGCGACGCCCTGCCGTTCTGGGACCTGCCCAAGATATTCAGTGTGCAGCAAAGCCTGCGCGAAAAAGGCCTGCTGCTGATCGAAGCCGTGCCTGGCTCGGCACAGACGCAATTGCTGGCGATCAACCAGGTGGTGCATGGCGTGCCCGCCGCGCCGGCTGCCCAGCCCCCCCCTCGCTTCGACACCGCCGGCACCAGAACCCCTGGCCGCGATGGCGCACCACCGCAATCGACACCACAGGGCACCTCGCGCCTCATCCCGCCCGACTGGCGTCCCGACAACGACCTCTTGCTGCTATGCCAGCAGCGCAACGTGCCGGTGACCTTCGTCGAACAGGAGATCGCCCCGTTCATCAAATACCAGCAGGACCGCCGCCGCTTCAGCTATTCCTGGCACAACGCCTTCCTCAAGTGGGTGGTGGCCGCGTGGGAAAAACAGCGCAGCCACAACCAGGCGCGCCACCAGGAAGTGCCGATGACGCAGGGCTGGCAGCCAAGCGAAGAGGTATTGGACATTCTCGAACTGGCCGGCATCAGCCTGGGTTTCATCGAGGACGCGGTGCCCGAATTCGTGCTGTACTGGAGCAGCCAGGGCGCCACCAGCAACGTCTGGGACAGCAAGTTTCTCGCCCACGTGAAGCGCCAGTGGGAACGCTACACGCACGCCTTGGAACACGACACCACGCTGCGACCGATTCCGGTGGATTTCCAGCCAAGCCCCGCCTGCTGGGAAATCCTGGAAATGGCGCAGATCGATCCCTCCTACGCCGAAGCGCTATTGCCGGAGTTCATTCTCTACTGGCGCGACCGCAACGAAATCCATGCGTCGTGGAATACGAAATTCCTGCAGCATGTGAAATATCGTTGGGCGCAGCAGTTGCAGGCGCCACAGGGGAACGTGCTGGACAAGATGACGGATCGCAGCTGGGCCGAGTAACGGGCGCCAAGAGGAGATCGGCAGGGTCGTCATCCATGCGCAAGGCCGGCACTATACCGCCGCGAACACTGCCTCAAGGCTACCGACGAACAGGATGCGCTCGGCCCACAGATCCAGCTCCGCCTGCCCGGCCTGGGTAACACGCTGCTGCAGTTCCTCGGGCAGATCGCCGAATTTGAGCTGCAGTTGACGCAGCAGCACCGCAGCGCGGCCTTCTGAAAGCCCCTCGGCACGACCGCGATCTTCGCCAATGCGAATGCCTTTTTCGATACCCTTCTCCAGGCCCTGCTTGGTCCATCGCCTTTCCATAATACTCACGTAAGGCACGGTGTTTTCCTCCTTCAGCCGATCGACCCCGGCATTATAGTAAGCCTCGATTTCAGGCGGCAACGCGACCAGCCATTCCAGGAACACGATCAGGCGGGTGATCAGTTTCCGGTCCAGCCGCTTGCGGCTGGCTAGGCGGTAAAAACCGAGCAGGTTATCTGCCTTCTGCCTCCCACTCTTGACCAGCTTCGCCGTTAATTGCGCCGCCACCAGCAAGGCAAAGGGATTGTCGCTGGCCAGCAGCTCATCCAGGCGCGGCTGGAAATCCAGTAGCTTTACCGTGCGGAAACGGAACCTTATCCCATAGCCGTCCTTCCCTACCTCCTCAAAGCAATCCGGTCGGTAACGTGCGTTCGTGTCCGTCAAAACGGCGAGGCTGATTACCGGCTGATTCCTGTAGTGATCCCGAATGCGGTAGTAGTAGACGAACATCCGTTCCTGGAAACCGGCCTCCGCCTCGCCCTGCACTTCCACGTGAATCAGCACCCAACACTCACCGCCCTGGCGCAACCACACCTGCGCCAGCTTGTCGGCATAGCGTCGACCACTGTTGCTGGAGGGTTCGAACTTCTGCAGTTCCTTGTCGAGAAAGGTAACAGGCCGTGACCAATCGATGACCGCATACAGTTTGGGAAACAAGAGTTCCAGGAAGGGTTGGAAGAAAAACTCCAAGGCTTCCTTCCAAGCGCTGTCCTGGTCTTCCCTGACCTGAGGCATCCGTGTCTCCCGCTCCGTTTGGCTTCATGCCTGTCTACAAGATAGCAGGGCCTTCCACGTTTGCCGGATTGAATGCGCGTCGTCGGTCAGCAGCAAGGCCTGTCAGGATCAAGCACGCCCGCATGCCGCGTTGCGGCCAGGCTTGGCTACCGCTCAGGCCAAGCTCGACACCGGCCGCAACAATGCCATAGCGAATCTACAACCCCAGCTCACTCAGCCCAGGGTGATCCGCAGGACGCGGCCCCGCCGGCCAATGAAACTTACGGTCGCTTTCCTTGATCGGCAGATCGTTGATGCTGGCATGCCGCACCGCCATCTGGCCGTTTTCGGCGAACTCCCAATTCTCGTTGCCATAGGAGCGATACCACTGCCCCGAATCGTCGCGCCATTCATAGGCGAAGCGCACCGCAATGCGGTTGTCGGTAAAACCCCACACTTCCTTGATCAGCCGGTACTCGATTTCCTTCGCCCACTTGCGCGTCAAAAACGCCTCGATTTCCGCCCGCCCGTTGACGAACTCCGCCCGGTTGCGCCAGCGGCTGTCCGGCGTGTATGCCAGAGCAACCTGCTTGGGATCGCGCTTGTTCCAGGCATCTTCCGCCCCACGGACTTTCTGTGCGGCGGTTTCACGGGTGAAGGGAGGAAAGGGAGGACGTGATTCGCTCATGATGAACTCCTTGGTATGTATATCCTGTTGCTGTCCATGCGCGTCCGGCGCCTTTTGCGGTTCGCCGCGCATGATGTGCCACAGGCCCCTGTGGACGCAGACCGCCAGTATAGGCCTTCTGCTACCATAGCGGACATGCCGACCACCCCCATCGACTCCCCGTCTCCCGACTACGCCGCCCTGGCAGCCGACATAAAAGCCTGGGGCCGCGAGCTGGGTTTTCAGCAGGTGGGCATTACCGACGTGGATCCCGGCGAAAACGCGGCCCATCTGCAGCGTTGGCTGGATGCCGGCTACCACGGCAGCATGGAGTACATGGCGCGCCACGCCGCATTGCGCAGCGATCCCACCACGTTGGTGCCGGGCGCGTTGCGGCTGGTGTCGGTGCGCATGGATTACCTGCCCGCCGAACCGCGCGCGGTGCAGGTGCTGGCCAATCCGCGCCAGGCCTACATTGCCCGCTACGCGCTGGGGCGCGACTACCACAAGGTGATACGCAAGCGGTTGCAGCAGCTTGCCGAGCGCATTCAGGCGGCGGTGGGCGAATTTGGTTATCGCGCATTCACCGACAGCGCTCCCGTGCTGGAGCGCGCCTTTGCCGAGAAAGCAGGGCTGGGCTGGATCGGCAAGAACACCATGCTGATCAATCGCCGCGCGGGCTCGTGGTTTTTTCTGGGGGAACTGTTCACCGATCTGCCGTTGCCCATCGACGCACCCGCCAGCGCGCACTGCGGGTCGTGCACGGCCTGCCTCACGGTTTGTCCCACCCAAGCCTTCGTGGGACCGCAGGTGCTGGATGCACGGCGCTGCATTTCCTATCTCACCATCGAACTGAAGGGACCGATTCCGCTGGAACTGCGTCCCTTGATCGGCAACCGCGTATTCGGCTGCGACGATTGCCAGCTGTGCTGCCCCTGGAACAAGTTTGCCAGCCCCACGCGAGAAGCGGATTTCACCCCGCGCCACGCACTCGACCAGGCGGAACTGGTGACCCTGTTCAACTGGAGCGAAGACGAATTCCTGCGCTACACCGAAGGCTCGCCCATACGCCGCACCGGCTACGAAGGCTGGCTGCGCAACCTGGCCGTGGGCCTGGGCAACGCGCCACGCTCAGTGGAAGTAGTGCAGGCACTGCAGCAGCGATTGGCGCATTCGTCGGAGCTGGTGCGCGAACACGTGCAATGGGCGCTCGAGCGCCAGGGAGAAACCAACGCATCATGAACGTGATCCAACACCGTCATCGCCTGCACCGCAGCAACTGGCTGCGCGCCGCCGTGCTGGGCGCCAACGACGGCATCGTGTCCACCGCGGCGCTGTTGATTGGCGTGGCAACGGCCGGCAGCGACAAAAGCACGATCCTGCTGGCAGGCGCGGCGGCGCTGGTGGCGGGTGCGATGTCGATGGCGGCGGGCGAATACGTGTCGGTAAGCTCGCAAGCCGATACCGAGGCCGCCGACCTGGCATTGGAGCAGCAGTCGCTGGAGACAATGCCGCAGCAGGAGCAGCAGGAATTGGCGGATATCTACGTGCGGCGCGGCTTGGAACCAACGTTGGCACAGGAGGTGGCCCGACAACTGATGGCGCACGATGCCCTGGCCGCCCATGCGCGGGACGATATCGGGATTACCGAGATCAGCCAGGCACGGCCATTGGCGGCA
>DATMFX010000356.1:0-4218 GCA_035555995.1 Hyphomicrobiales bacterium
GATGTACAGGCCGCCCAGGCTGCTGACAAGCAACCTGATGACTTCTCCGAGGGTTCCACTCATAAGGACATACTTTCCGTCATGGGTTGATGGGTAGTGATGATGCGCCGGCTATTTGCCGGTGGCGGTGGCAAGCTCCGCCGCGCGCGTGGCGGCGGCCTGCAGCGCGCGCGCTACCAGGCCGCGGTAATCTTCCTGCTCGAAACGGCGCAGCGCGGCTTCGGTGGTGCCGCCGGGGGAGGTGACGCGGCGGCGCAATTCGCCCGGTTCCACGCTGCCCTCGAGCGCCAGCCGCGCCGCGCCGTAGGCGGTTTGCAGGCACAGGCGCCGCGCCACTTCCGGGCTCAGGCCAAGCGCCACGCCGGCGGCTTCCATGGCTTCCATCATCAGGAAGAAATACGCCGGGCCGGAACCCGACAGCGCGGTTACCGCATCGAGCTGGGCTTCGTCGTCCAGCCAGCAGCACAGGCCCACCGCGGCCATGATGGCTTCGGCCTGCTGCCGCTGCGCGGCATTCACCCTGGCATTGGCAAACAGGCCGCTGGCGCCGGCCTGCACCAGCGCCGGGGTGTTGGGCATGCAGCGCACGATGGCCTGGGCGGGATGCGTCCAGCTTTCCAGACTGGCGCAACGGATGCCGGCGGCTACACTGATCAGCAATACCGGCTTGTCCTGCAGGATGGGCTGCAGCGCGCGCAGCACTTCGCCGAGTACCTGCGGTTTGACGGCAAGCACCACGATGTCGCAGGCCGTCACCAGCGCCGCATTGTCGGTGGTGGTGCAAACACCCTTGGCGGCGAGCGCTTCGAGGGGGTCGGGATGCGGTGCGCTGGCATGCAGGCGGGCCGGGGCCACCCCGGTGCGCAACAGGCCTTCGATCATGGCCGTGGCCATGTTGCCGGCGCCGATGAAACCGATGGCGAGATCAGGATTGAGCATCGCGGCATTGTACATGAATGCGTCTCAGGCGCGTGGCCCGAAAACGTCGGTGCCGATGCGCACCAGGGTGGCGCCCTCGGCGATGGCGGCCTCGAAATCCTGGCTCATGCCCATGGACAGCTCGCGGCAGTGCGCGTGTCCGGCGGCGAGCAGCTGATCACGCAGCTCACGCAGCTGGCGGAAGGGCAGGCGCTGGCGTTCGAAAGAGGGCTGAGGTGCGGGAATGCACATGAGCCCGCACAGGCGCAGGCGGGAGAGGCCGGCGATGTGCTCGGCCAGGGCGGGCAGTTCGGTGGGCGAGAGGCCGGATTTGCTCGCTTCACCGCTTACGTTCACCTGGATCAGCACCCGCAGCGGCTCGAGCGCCGGGTTGCGCTGTTCATGCAGGCGCTGGGCGATGCGCGCGCGGTCCACGGTGTGCACCCAGGCAAAGTGTTCGGCCAGCGCGCGGGTCTTGTTGGACTGGATCGGGCCGATGAAATGCCACTGCAGATCGGGCGTTGCCGCCAGCGCGGCGATCTTGTCCAGCGCTTCCTGCAGGTAGTTTTCGGCAAAGGCGCGCTGGCCCGCGCCAAGCGCCTCCCGCAGGCTGGCAAGCGGCTGGGTCTTGCTGACGGCAAGCAATTGCACGGACCCAGGGGCTCGCGCATACTGCTGCTCGCTTGCGCGGATACGCTGGCGCAGCGCGGCAAGGCGCTGGGCGATGGGCGGTGCGATGGAAGGTGCATCGAAGGGCGTCATGCCGAAATCGTCCGTGCCGTCGATCGGAAAAATTTTATGGAGAAAGTTTGCGGCGCCACCAACGAGGGTGTCCCCGCAGGGATGGCACGCTACAAAAAACTGCGGCAATTATAGGAGCTCGGGAGTGCCATGAACATTCAGGAACTGCTCAATTTCAGCGTGCAGCAGAAGGCCTCCGACCTGCACCTGGCCGCGGGCATGCCGCCCCTGATCCGCGTCGACGGCGACATGCGCCGCCTCGACGTCGCGCCGCTCGAACACAAGCAGGTGCACGGCCTGATCTACGAGATCATGAGCGAGCAGCAACGCAAGACCTATGAAGCCGAACTGGAATCGGATTTTTCCTTCGAGGTACCGGGCCTGGCGCGCTTTCGCGTCAATGCCTTCGTGCAGAGCCGCGGCGCGGCGGCGGTGTTCCGCACCATTCCTTCCCGCGTATCGACCCTGGACGAGCTTGGCATGGGCGAAGTGTTCCGGCGCCTGTGCGAACTGCCGCGCGGGCTGGTGTGCGTCACCGGCCCCACCGGCTCGGGCAAGAGCACCACGCTGGCGGCGATGCTCGACTACATCAACGCCAACTTCCACCACCACATCCTCACCATCGAGGATCCCATCGAGTTCGTGCACGACAGCAAGAAGTCGCTGGTCAACCAGCGCGAGGTGCACCGCGACACGCACGGTTTCAGCCAGGCGCTGCGTTCGGCGCTGCGCGAGGATCCCGACATCATCCTGGTGGGCGAACTGCGCGACCTGGAAACGATCCGCCTGGCGCTCACCGCGGCGGAAACCGGCCACCTGGTGCTGAGCACGCTGCACACGTCCTCGGCGGCCAAGACCATCGACCGCATCGTGGACGTGTTCCCCGCGGGCGAAAAAGCCATGGTGCGTTCCATGCTGTCGGAATCGCTGCAGGCGGTGATTTCGCAAACCCTGCTCAAGCGCGTGGGCGGCGGCCGCGTGGCGGCGCACGAGATCATGGTGGGCACGCCCGCCATCCGCAACCTGATCCGCGAGGACAAGACCGCGCAGATGTACTCGGCTATCCAGACCGGTTCGCAGGTGGGTATGCAGACGCTCGATCAGAGCCTCAAGCAACTGGTGGGCAAGGGGCTGGTGCAGAGCGACGAGGCGCGCGTCAAGGCCAGGGCGCCGGAAATGTTCGGCGGCGCGCCCTTACACGCCGAAATACCCTTCAAGTAGCAGCTGCGCCGCAAGCGCATCCACCACCGCGCGATCGTTCGGCCGCTTGCCGGCGCGCATGGCGTTCTGCCGGGCGATGTCGCGCGCCTCGCGCGTGCTGAGCCGTTCGTCCACTTCAAACAGCGGTTTGCCGTAGCGCGCTTCCAGCTTGGCGGCGAACTGCCGCGCGTGCGTGGTCATGGTGCTGTCGCTGCCGTCCATGTTGTAGGGCATGCCGATCACGAAGGCATCCGGCTTCCAGCGCTGCACCAGCGCATCCAGTTGGGTCCAGTCGGGTTCGAGCCCGCGCACCGGCAATACCGCGATGCCGCTTGCGGTGCGCGTGAGCGTCTGGCCCACGGCAATGCCGAGCTTCTTGGTGCCAAAATCGAGCGCGAACAGGGTCTGGGGGGGCATGCTCAGCTGTATCCCGCATGGGGCGTGAGCTGGCTCATGGAAAAGCCGAGCGTGGCCGCAGCCATCTCGGGCTTGCGGGCGAAATCGGTGGAAAACAGGATGTCGCTGTTGGCGCGGCAGGTGAACCAGGTGTTCTGGCTCAGTTCCTGTTCCAGCTGGCCGGGGCTCCAGCCGGCGCAGCCAAGCGCCACCATGAAACGCTGCGGCCCCTGGCCGCGGCCGATGTCGGCCAGTATTTCGCGCGAGGTGGTCAGCGTGAGCGTGTCGGTGATCGGCAGCGATGACGGCCAGCGCGGCGCGTCATCGTGCAGCACGAAGCCCTTTTCCGTTTCCACTGGGCCGCCCGACAGCACCAGCTGCGGATCGGCGCGTGGCCGCTGATCCTCCAGTTCGAGCTGTTCCAGCACTTCCCACAGTTGCATGCGTAGCGGCAGGTTGACCACCAGCCCAAGCGTGCCTTCCTCCGGTTCATGGCGCCAGATGTAGACGACCGTGTTGGCGAAGTAGGAATCCTGCAACTGCGGCATCGCAATCAGGAAATGATCGACCAGGGAGTCGGTGGCGTGATCGGGTTGCTCAGTCATGACGGTTTGGCAATGCGGATTGGCGGGTAGCCTACCATGATTGCCGTGCGCTCCACAGGCGATGCCTGGCCTTTCCGTACCGAACAGAGCGGTTTCAATGCGTGAACTTTTTGATTTATGTCTAATTTTTGCGCGGGGTATGGCGGATTTTCGCGAGGTGTTTGTCTACTAGGGCGAATGGCATCGGGTATGGTCTCCGCCCTGAATCAGGGGATCACATCCGAAAACCAAAGAGGCCATCCTTAGAGGGGAGAAATGGGAACGCAGTCTCGTGTTTCGGACAGCCTGGCAAAGCTGCTGGAAAGTTTTTTCAGCTGCAAGCCGCTGCTGTCGCGCGTGATCGGACGCATCGTGCGGC